>DVNO01000017.1 GCA_018714345.1 Candidatus Enterousia avicola
CGCAACCTTGCCAAGGTTGAGGTCGAGGGTTCGAGCCCCTTTGCTCGCACCAGAGTTTTTGTCAAGTGGTCGGTATACAATGGTTTTAAATTTTAAAAAAATTTTTAAATGATATGGTGCGACCCTCAGAATTTGACGGACGCACTTTTGTTGCGTCCGTTTTTTATTTTTTTACGCCTAAAGGGAAACGAATATGTCAGAAAATACAAACAATACAGTAAAAATTTCAACTAATGAATTAGAAGCTCGTTTACAGAAAGCCGAGAACATTCGTGCGCGTGACGGTGTTGTTTGGAAAGAAAAATACGACAGAACAAATACTATTGCAGATGCCCGTAATTTAGAAGATGGTACTCATGTAAGATTGGCTGGGCGTGTAATTGCGTTGCGTTGGTTGGGTAAATTAATGTTTGGTCGTATATATGATATAGATGGTGAAATTCAGTTTTCTATGTCCCGCGAAGAATTGGGCGAAGACCAATACAAATTTATGAAGTCAAATGTTGATTTAGGTGACTTTATTGGCATTGACGGCGAACTGTATCATACAACTGCGGGTGAATTGACGGTGCGCGTTGCAAAGTACGATATTCTGTCTAAGGCTTTGCGCCCATTACCAGAAAAGTTTCATGGGCTTACTGATATGGAGACAAGATATCGCCAGCGTTACCTGGATATAATTTCAAATGAAGATACACGTAACACCATGAAAATGCGTTTTAAGATGTTGCGACTTATACGTGAATACTTAAATGCCAATGGTTTTGTTGAGGTGGAAACGCCAATTATGCAAGTCGTTGCAAGTGGTGCTGCGGCAAGACCTTTTGTTACGCATCATAACGCATTGGACGCAGATTTTTATTTGCGTATTGCCCCAGAATTGTTCTTAAAGCAGACTATTGCAGCTGGGTTTGATAGGGTATATGAACTTGGTAAAAATTTCCGTAATGAAGGTATGGATGCGATGCATTTGCAGGAATTTACCATGCTAGAATGGTATGCCGCATATTGGAATTATAAAGATAACATAAAGTTCTCATGGGCAATGGTTCAAAAATTGATAATGGATCTGCGCGGTAGTTTGCAGATAGAGTATCAAGGCACAGTATTAGATTTTAGCAAATACGAAGAAATAGATTATACAGCGCGTATGAACGAACTTTTGGGTGTTGATATTTTAGAGTTCAAAGATACGGACGCCTTAAAAAAGCAGTTAATAGCTAAGGGGATGTTTACAGCCGACGAAATGGAGCCATTAAAATCTGTGCCAGCTATAGTTGATTTTGTGTTTAAGCACAAAATTCGTGATCAAATCATGCAGCCAGCAATAGTTTACAACTATCCGGCGTATTTGATACCACTTGCGCGCCGTAATGATAAGGATCCAAGACGCATAGATATATTCCAACTGATTGTATGTGGGGCAGAACTTATAAAGGCGTATTCCGAGTTGGTCGACCCAATCGTTCAACGTGCTGCGTTTGAAGAGCAGGCTAGGAACAAGGCTGCTGGTGATGAAGAAGCGTTTGATTTAGATGAAGACTTCTTAAAAGCAATGGAACATGGTATGCCACCAATTTCTGGGCTAGGTTTAGGTATTGATAGATTCTTTTCGATAATAGCGAATCAACCCACATTGCGTGACGTTATACTATTCCCAATAATGAAGTGATACGGAGAGAGATTATGGCAGAACCTTATTCGGAGGGCTACGCATCAGATTTAACGGCAGAACACGACAGGAAAAATTTGGCTGTTATCGAAGAAGCGCGTCTTTCTGGTCGTATAAACGACGAAGCGGCCGAGTACTTGACTGAACTATATTCAGATAGCTTTTTGTGGTTCAGGGAGGTGTTTTATTTCTTAGGGAAGTGTTTTGGGGCACCAAAGGCCCCCGTTATGCGCTATGACTATGCGACAGATAGCGCAATAAGCGAGCCAATAAAAATTTCAGACATTCATCCTTTGTCACCGTATATAGTTCACCATCGTTTAGACGCAGATCCTATGCGAAACCAGTTCTTTACAAGCGGTGCGGGTCATAAAATAGACTTGGCTGTGTCATCGATAGTCACTGTTATTGTTGGTGCGCAGAAGAGCATAGATAGGGCACTGGATAAAGTTACGGGAAAGTACTACGCTGCATACGTTGATGAAGTTTATAACACTGTTTATAAAGTTATCGCCAAAAGCGAACGCGAAGCGTCTGCGCGTGCTGTTGCGGAAAAGGTAAAAGAAAAGCTGAACGAGAAATATGTATCCACACCTGCCGAGACTGTTTTGTCCATCATAGGTTCAAGACACGAGAAGCTGGCGGTTGAGTTGGTCAGAGCTTTGGATAAGGTAGAGCGTCCTCGTATGCGGTTGCAAGATGTTTGGCGTGTAAAATGCCTGTTTGATTTGATACCTCAGGCCAGGACATTTATAGAACGTGTCTGTGAAATAATGCCAGACAGAATTTTGTCTGTAAAAGATATGTTTTACGACATGGAAAATCCTCGGAATTATCGTGATGCAAAGCTGGTAATAGACATCGGTAAAGACGGGCATGTTGTGCCGATGGAGATAATTTGTCAGGTACGTTCATTCTTTGAGTTTGAGAAACAGACTCACGGCAATTATGAAATTGCTAGAAAGGGTGAAAATAAGAAAAAAGCGCGTGCCAACAAAAGCAGTATCGAGAAAAACATTGCTCTTGGTGCAAACGAACATAAAATGGGTGTTGAAGAATACAACCTGATGATATGCCAATGCCTAGAAGATTTGTTCGATAGAGTAGGCTGGAATATTCTATATAGTCAGGGCAATGGGGTGTCTATGTTTGATGGATTTCCTAAGCCGTGCAAGTTGTATTATCCTCAGAAAATCTTAGACATAATAGGGGAAAAGCTAGACAGCGCAATTGAAAATGAGGTCTTTCGTTTTAAGAATGCGCCAGCGAAATTAACTCTGGCTCAGGAAAGCGAGATATTTCATTACATGGCAAGGTTTGTTTTGATTGCCGCGATGCCCTATGTTCAAAAGGATTGGGATGTCCCATCAGATACAATGGCTGGCAAGTTGTTTAATTTCGTAATGAACGAAGTGCAGCGATATTACAAAAAAAGTGACTAAAATGGGTGCGCCTTTTGTGCAAAACTGTTAGGAAATCAAACAGAAACGCACACAAGGCGTTTTTTCTTGCATTGTTTTATTTAATCGGCAACAATTAATACAGGTTCTTGATGTTCGTATGGAACCATAACAAGCATAAGAAAGGAAGGCACATTATGCGTCAAGGTAAAGTAAAGTGGTACAATGGTAAAAAGTGCTTCGGGTTTATTACGCCGGACACACCAAATGAAAACGGCAATACAGATGATGTATTTGTTCATTCTAGCGCTTTAAAAGCAGCGGGTATCAGATTCTTAAATGAGAATGATATTGTCGAATTTGATGAAGAAGTCCGCAACGACAAATTGTCTGTTACGACATTAAAATTGATACATCGCGATGAAGAGTCCGCACGTAGATTCCAAGAACGTCGTGCAGAGCGTCGTCGTGCAACAGAAGACCGCAAACAGCGCGAGGAAAAATCCGAACGTCGTTCTGGTTTTGCATTCTGGAAGAAATAATTATTTTTATTAGTTATAAAAAAATCGCCCAAATCGGGCGATTTTTATTTTTGTACAAAATGCACACTATATTGAGGCTTTTTATCAGCACCCAGCGATGCTCGGACAACCTTATTTGATGCAATTTGAACGGCTTTAATCAAGTTTGCTTTATCTTTTCTTTCTGCCTTACTTAATGCGTCAATTGCCTTGGTTATCTCAATTTGAATCTGGCGTTTCATGAAACCGGTATCATCAGTTTCAAATATACCAGCACTAGATACTTCAGGTGTGCCTTTTAAAAATCCACGTTTATCAACAGGTAATGTTACAAATATTGCGCCATTAGTTGCGATTTTCTTACGTGTTTTATATACAGGGTC
>DVNO01000018.1 GCA_018714345.1 Candidatus Enterousia avicola
TACCGCGGCTGCTGGCACGAAGTTAGCCGGTGCTTTTTCTGTCGTTACTGTCATCATCTTCGCGACTAAAAGAACTTTACAACCCGAAGGCCTTCTTCATTCACGCGGCATGGCTGGGTCAGAGTTGCCTCCATTGCCCAATATTCTTAGCTGCTGCCTCCCGTAGGAGTCTGGACCGTGTCTCAGTTCCAGCGTGGCTGATCGTCCTCTCAGACCAGCTATGGATCATCGCCTTGGTAGGCCGTTACCCCACCAACAAGCTAATCCAACGCGGGCACATCCATCACCGATAAATCTTTCCCGTTTCCGGCGTATGCGGTATTAGCGTTCGTTTCCAAACGTTATTCCCCAGTAATGGGCAGTTTCCCACGCGTTACTCACTCGTGCGCCACTAGCTCCACAGGGCAAGCCCTGCTTCACCCGTTCGACTTGCATGCCTAAGACCTGCCGCCAGCGTTCGTTCTGAGCCAGGATCAAACTCTCAAGTTTTAAAAAACCTGTAGTTAAGTCCCGTGCATATTAAACAAAGCTGACTTTAATCAGTTCGTCTTTACATATATATTCATTCGCAAGACAAGTTTTTTAACGAGGTTCTACTTATTGTAAACCTACTACCTGTCTAGGATATGCACTTTTGACTTAGTCAAAGTTTGGATATTTCCAAATTCAACTGTCTGCATATCTCTTCTTGAACAGATTCTTGATTTGCATCAAAAATCTTTTGATGAGCTGCTTTTATTCACAATGTTTGCGGATTTAACAGGAACCCTATTCCTATGGTCGTTCCGTTAACCGCAGAAATTTCAGGGGTTGAGATTCTTTTTTGATTTATTCCCAACTTGAAAGCCCGCATAGTATGTGTCGAAAGTTAGAAAAAGTCAAGTGCTTTTTCGAAAATAATTTTCATCTTTTTTTAACAAAATGAAAAAATGCCTGTTTTCCGCCATTTTTTATAAAAAATTTTTTTAACTTTTTTCTTTGTACCGCCACCTGCACGATTCGAAAAGCGGTCTTTTACGATTCGAAAGCCCCCTTTTTGCAAAACAAATACCGCCGATTCGGCGGTATTTGTTCCAATTTTGCAGACGCTTCGCTTTAAAACCGGTACATAAAACCGACTTTTACCATTGGATAAAATGTTAACTTATCCAATTCATCCTGGGCATCCGCCAGCGCAGCCGCTTTGGCCTGTTCAAATTCGGTCATACCAGACAAATCTACACTTTCCCAACTGCTGCCATTCCATTTTTGCAAATTCTTGGTCGGTAAATCCAAACCAAGCTGTGCAGTTCTGTTGGTAAACACTACACCAGCATCCATGTATATCTTAAAACCAGCAAAAAGACCTAAATCAAAACCAGCCCCAAGATACGGCCCCCTGTAATTCCATTCTGCGTTTGCTGTGCCATGAAGCTCGTTACCTATATACTTATAGTCTATACCATTTAAGCTAAACGCAAATTCCGAATCTGGCAGGCCATCAACTTTCCCTGTTAAATTGGCACTTAAATCCAAGTTACCAAAGTAATAACCGCCGCTGACCCTGATGCCACCCAAAAACCACGTATTGCCAAACGGATAAAAATCTAGCAACGCCGCAAAATGCTGTCCTTCTATACTCCCGTCTTTTATGGTCAGACCATCGCCTAGATCAATACCATTGTCACCCATAACAGAATCAATACCAGAATTTATTGCAGACTTAAGCGGAGAAGTGGTTGCAAAATCAACCCTTACCCCAAAGCGCTTTAACCAAAAAGAGTCAAAATTTTTATTTGCGTACCCTATAAAACCATTTAAACCACTGGTTGCAGATACCCCGACCCCAAGCTGCAGCCCGTGCGGGAATTTAGTTTTAGGGTTACTTGTCTCTACCTCTGCGGGCACGTTTTCTACTTCGGGCGACGCATCCAAAGTTTCTGTCGGTAAAACGCTTTCGCCCTGAACCACTTCCGTTTCTGCAAATGCCGGTGTGATTAATATAGACAATATTGCAAATATTGATATTTTTTTCATCTTTTCTCCTGTTCTCTACTTATAGGTACTATAACAAAACGAAGAATATAATCTCAACTAAAAATGGCTTAAAAATATGTTCAAAAAGGGCTTTTTTTGTGATATTATTCAAGGTATGAAGAGTAGAATTTTTATTTTGTCGTCCTTGTTGTGCCTATGCGGGATGGCACCGGTCGTTGCATCTGAGTGTGATGGCGAGGGCTGTTATTTTATCACGGACGCCGCAGACATTACGGCAAACGAAGTACCATCTGCACCTGTAGAACAGACGCAATATATTTTTTTAGAGCCAATGAGACAGGCGAAATTGCTTTCTATTAAACCTGTTCCAGCAGATGATAGACCGCCACTATGGGACGGGTCCAACGAAGAATACCAAATTCGTGGTTACGATAAGACAGTAGATTGGCGTGACGGCGTCCCTATTTGGGATGACTCTGTCTCTAGCTATAAACAGAAAGATTATTCTGATTGGTTCTTAGAACCGCTACCCGAGATATATATACGCGATTCGGATGATATAAACGTTATTGATTTGTATAATCAGAATATGGCAGATGCGGCGGCTACGCGTGCACGTGTTGAAGAATTACTAACCCCACAAAAACCAAGTGACAACCTGTGGACAACTGACAAGGAATCCGAACAAGTAGCCAGCGAGACCCAAACATCAATGCCGTCACCACGCCCTGAATATGTCGCCCAGGATTTGACGGAGCTGGTAACAGTTACTTTTGGTCAAAACGACGGTTGTCCATTCGAAACAGAAACAGAATGCGAAATTTGGCGCAGAAAGCCGATTGTACGTGAGACAGTATCACCACGCAGTCCAAGAATTCGCGCCGATAAAATGGACGAATTTATTTCTGCGGCACGTTGTGACAAAAATATAACCGCAAACAATCCGTTGGCAGCCCCACTGTTGGAGCGTTATAAAATGCTGATGGGTTCGGCCAATGCTTGTTGCACAGATGGCATGGCATATGCCTTAAAACAGGCCGGCGCAACAGATGGTTTGGTTTATAAGTTCTTGTCAGACGACGCAAACTTCTATGGCTTTGGTGCACGTTGTTTGATGATGACGGACAATGAATTAGACACAAAATATCCAAATACTGCAACTGCAGCGGTTGCGGCAGATGTACGTAATGGCTGTCTGTGCCGTGGCAGACAATGGTTCTATGCTATGTTAGCCCCATTCCAGCAGGCATATAAAGAATTCCCAGAATTTGCAAATTATAAATTTAATTACACTTATACGGACGGTCTGCAGCGCGAAATAACAGTGTCAGTTAATAACGATGTCCAGAACGTGTTAAAGCAGTTGGCTTTGTGCCCATAAAAGTTTTATCCAAACAAAGCAGATAAAAGCCCCTGTTGTTGGGCTTTTGTTTGTTACTAAAAACGCTGGTCATAGACACATTGTAAACAAACACAGAAGAATGTAGAAGCAACCTCTACTGCATGTAAACTATGATGAAATAAAAAATCAATTATCAATAATATCTAATCTGCGAACTTGTTCTGTTTTGATTTTGCAGTAACTCTATATTCTGCGTAACGCAAACACGCATTAAATTTATACATGTCGTCATCAATGTTCTGTTATTCTCATTGAAAGCTTTCTGACATTCGTAATAGGCGTTATACAAAGGAACAGACATCCCGTTTGTTTCTGTCTTATCCTTAGTTGTTAGATCGTCTTGCGTCTTTTCAAGCTTGTCATACATACGCAAAACTTCAATATCAGTCTTTATCTGGCGCTGTGCTGCCCCGATATCCGAACTATTGATAGCCGATGTTATTCTGTCTAGATTACGTGACAAACAACTCATAACATCTGCTGTTAAGCCAGCAGTTATGCAATTTTCTGCACCCGCCACACCGTTATTTCCACCAGTCGATGTTTTCGATGAAGATGACGATGAAGACGAAGAGGATGACGCACCAGCGGCTTCCAACTGAGACGTCAATATTTCGCGCTTTAATTGAGTTTTTAGACGACTTATTGTTGCTTCAAGATACTCATACTGCTTATACATTTGCTGCATAATTATAGTTGACTTTAACGCAACAACGTCGCGCATGATTTGCTTGTTAGCCTCGTCTACAGGGTTTTTAGTAAGTCCGATATTATAAACATGGGTGCTACATAAGGCCAACTCTGGCGTAATATAATTATTATCATCATCGCCACAGCCGTTATCACTAGCTGCATATACTGGCGAAAAAGAACATAATGTAATCAGCGCTAGTATTGCTACTTTACGCTTTTGTTTGCTCATTCCAAATAAAAATTTATTTTTTATATTCATAGCTTCCTATTTAGCATACTTAATGCAGTCAATATACTTATCTCCAAAGGCACTAGAACAATCACAATGCGCCTCGCTGAAAATGCCCCCAAAATTCCAAGTTCCTCCATACAAACTACACGCACTTTTACGCGTTTCAGTGCTGATATCGTCGGCAAATTCTTCAAAATCTGCCAATATACCAAACGAATCTGTGTTATCAAACACAACAGAAGTTGACGCACCAGAACCAGTTACTTTTACCATATTTACACTACCTACATCAGCTGCCGTATTTTCTTTAGAACTTACGCACTCTAATTTATTGTAATCAAATGTCTGATCTGGGAAAAAGCATTTACACTGATTATTTTCCCAATACTGCCAACCACCAGTTTTGGCGTTACACAAACACTTAGCTAATTCAATGCCATTCACGGCAGAACACTTTTGATAATACCCTGCAACAGATTCCCCACTTGTTTGCGCAATCAATGTCCCATTACTGGCAAGTCGTTTCATTTCAGACTCTGTAACGCAAACCTTCTTTGGCAAATCCTTTAATGTCGCTATTTTCTGCAAATCACGATAAGTGGTCTCATTTAATTTACAATATGGTAAACCATCTTCTTTAGGCGTGGTTATACCACCAAAAACGCCATTACTTCCATAAGCGGTCGGGGCATCTTGCTCTATAATTCTTTGCAAGGTTTCTATATCAATCGACGCCTGTCCACGGCGGTTACGGAACAACGCAGAATTATCCAAAATTTCTGATGCGCAACCAACACGAACCTGTACACCTCCGACACCCTTTTCTGGGTACAACCAATTACGCTGCACCTCTTCGTCATCAGCCAAAACTTTTATAAGTTGGCAACCACCATCTGACATTGGAACGACTTGGCCGATTTTACAATCTGCGCCGCCATATACAGTACCACCATTTGTTTCAACAGGAGCAGACTTACCATCTGGACAATTATTTTTATTATAATGCATTACCTGACCTTCAGAGCATAAATACTGTCCCCAAGCGTTACAAGTTCCATTCAACATCATGTAAATATCGGTTATATCTACACCAAGCGATTGAGCCAATATTAAAGAATCATATACTTCATCTAAGACCTCATTATACGGGTCAAAAAATGCCATAGCCTTAGTTTTAAACGTGCTGACTCGCTTTGGACCAGTGCAATTACTGCCAGTCGAGTTACATCCCGCGTATTCAAAAGCCTCTTTCATAGCGGCTTCTGCCTTTTTCAAGGAAATTTCCGCATTTTCTATTCCTGTCAGAATTTCTCCAGAAATCTGTTCCCGAGCCAACAGGTCTGCTGATATTCCAGATTCTGCCGCAAGCTTCTGCGCTGTCGTCAAATTCAAATTAGAACTGGTACTTCCACCAGTACTTGTTGCGGTTGTAGTAGCCGCGCTTTGTGCCGCAACATTTGCATTTGCCGCAGCCGTTGCATCCGCAATAGCTTGACTAGTCGCCTGCTGTTGCTGCGCCAAAGCCGCTTGTATTTGTGCCGCAGTATCCGCACTTTGTTGCTGCATTTGCTGCTGCATTTGACTCATCTGTTGCTGCATTTGCGCCATTTGTTGCGCGCTTTGTTGCGCTGCCGCTTGTGCCGCTGCGACCTGCGCATCTGCCGCTGCCTGCGTTGCATTAGCGGTAGACGTGGCTACCAACTGAGCAGAAATATAGTCTATTAAACCTTCGCCATACTGCTTACATGTAGAATTAGATTCCACACAACCAGAAACTATCGGTCGCGCAATTTCTAACGACGAACAACCACCATTTGCACACTTTGGTTGCGCACACCGCATTATAACCGCATTACAATTACCAAAATCTGCCGTCGGTGCACTAGCCGCACTATTAGACCTGGCATTTACATAACCATTCCACATTGCATTATTTGTCGCACCAGAATTACCATTATACGCAGTCAAATTACTGCCAGCAGTTGTGGCAACGGGCGCAGCTGCATATGCATTTGCCCCGTACATTGCAAAAGCAATCAATAAAAACTTGGATATTCGCTTCATATTCTCTCTTGAGCTTAATTCTAACACAAAATTTATAAACAGAAAAGCTAAAAATCACACAAACAAAATAATCAGCATATATTTATTGTTGACAAAACTTTTGTTTTGGCTAATATCAAAATATGATTATTCGTAAAGGCGTCCTTTTTTCGGTTTCAGAAAAAGACTTGGATTCAAGTGGCGCTTTACATATACCAGAAGGCGTTATAAATATAGCAAAAGACGTTGGAAATTCACTTACAGGGCTGCAAGTAATTTATTTCCCAGATAGTCTAAACGAAATAAAAAATTCAATTTTTAATAATAACCCCTTATTAAAAGAAATTTTCTTTGGAAACAGCATGGCAGCCATAAACTCTAACGCATTTCTAAACTGTGAAAAAATAGAATCCATACAGTTGCCTCCCGCACAAAAGGCGCCACGCACGTCCCTTGAGATGACATTCGCCAATTTAAAACACATAGTAAAATACGATAGTTCTAATAAACCATGCTATTACCCCGTAAAAAAATACAACGGTAAATTCTACTATGAAACATACCATAAACAAATTGGACCAATCCGAACCTCTATAATATACACAATGGATAATGAACAGCGATTTTGTTTACATATTACTGGAGGAGGTCTTTTTATAGGAAAATCATTGAAATCCACAGCTTACGAATATCGCAAATACTTTTTAATGCAAGAATTTGAACGAACTATGTGGCTGTATAAAGCTGCATCAAGCCTAAGTGAAGAAACTTTAAGAAGATATGAATTTATTTTAAGAGAAGCTCTAAAAGAATCCATTAATAAACTATGCCCCGTTATTAATAAAAAAGACCAAAAAAGAATTCGTAACTATATAAAAAATATCGCGCTGTACGTGGACTATATTGCTGGTATTGAGAAAAAATATAAGGGCGCCGCAAAACAGTTTTACGAACTGTACGGGCTAACGTTTGAAGAACTTTTAAATAAAATTTCACCAGAAACGGGCAATAAACTTGGCAAGACATGTACAAGACTTGTAAAGAAAAGACCAATTGCACCAACTGAAATGTCTGCGATAGTAAATGCGGGCTATGAAAATCCAGGTGCTTTTCCATACTCGTGGTTAAAAAACATAACAAAAGACAGGCGTAGTTCAGCAACAAAAAAACTGCACGTGCTCTTTAAAAAAGCCTCTATCAAAATGTATAGTCCTGACAAGGCGCAAGACCAAACCACGGTATTAGAAAGCCTGTCAAAAAAAATTTCAAAAATCATTAAACAAGAAATCGAGATTAAATACTTAGAATCCGGGAACTTCTCAAAAACTTATACCTTACAAATTCCTGGTGATAAAAAGTATGTTTGGAAAATATACCATTGTAATAAATATTGGAAAACTATCACTTCATACCACCACGATACGGAACTTCAAAACTCATTCTTGGTTGGTGGGAAAAAATATCATGGGAAGCTAAAATTTAGGAAAATTTCAACCGCAGGTATTAGCAATCAGTTGGGCGAAACATATCTTATATACCCATATACAGAAGAAGAACCCATAAGTAAAATAATGTTTAGACCTATATACAACACAAAACCGTATTCTTTGATAGATATGAATGAAAATAATTTTCTTGGCAATACATTGATTGATATAGGCGGTTTAAGAATAGATTATAATAACTGGCAACAACCAAGGTATATTTCTAAAATCGTTAACACCATACTATACCATTCTTGGAACGATATTGGGTACGTTTTGAATAATTATAACAGCCATCAAATACGTGATGCCATAGACTTTCTTAACGGAAAAGTATCCACAAATAGCTTGGACTATAATAAAATTCAAGAAAAAATAGATTTTTTAAAAAAGAAAACAAGAACCAGATAGTAATAAAAAACCGCCTTTCGGCGGTTTTTTTGTGTTACTCCATGGACACGCTTAGGATATCTCCGTATTGACCAGCCTCATCAGTGCCAATGTAACACTTCAAATGCTTTCCAACATTATTCATCCATTCTTCATAAGCCTCCTTTTCTGCCGCACTTAAGTTGGCTTCCTGAATGTCTCTTGTCGCTTTATTCAACAAGAATCCACCGGCAATACCAAGCACCCCGGCTGTAACAGGAGTAATCCATGCCGTTTTTTTGTTGCTATTTGAAACTGTCGAAGCAGCTTCGCATTCCATTTTCAATAATTCTAACGACTTTTTTACGGCATCTTTCGCAGAATCTAAGTCTTTTTGTTTTTGATTCTTTTCCTCACTCTTAGCGCTATTAAGTGCTAATTTTGCGTTTTTCCATTTATCAACACTATCGTTAACGCTTTTTATAGTTGCATCTACGATGTTAAGTTTTTTTGCATACGAATTCAACAGTTTCAAATTTGTATCAACAACATCAGCGTCTACATTATTATCGTCGATAAGTGTGTTAATATAGTCAATATATTTAATCGACAAATTTTTAGCATTAGAAACGTCTTCAGTAGTGTTACCAGTCAAACCTGTCAAACTTCCCATCGTCTTACCTTCCCGGATACTATCGCCCAAGAACCAACCACCAACTGTGCCACCAACAGTTCCCAACAACGTCGTCCAGAACTCCGTTCTTTTATAACCTTCACGTTTGTCCTCAGTTGATTCACTGGCAACAGCCTTTGCTAAAGTACTAAGAGTTTCTTCTGGTATCCAGCTACCACATGTGAAGGCATCACCTACCGCAAAGTACGCTGTTGCCCAATCTGCTCCTTTCATTGCAGCCTGAAGTTTCGCATCATCAGATTGTAATCTAACCTGGACGCTGCAGAAAGAACCATACAACTCATTACTTGGGTTAAACTCACTTCTATTCAGCCCCTTTATGGCGTAATCATTTGGTACATTCTTGCTTTTCAGTTTTACCCACATGTACGTGCTGCCAGTATCGCTAGAGCCCATGATGCCACCAGCGTTTGCCGCCAAGCACATATTTTGTTCCTCTGTTAACTTCTTGTTGTATATTGCCTGAGCTTCTTTTTCAAGATCATAGACCAATTCACGGAACAACGTTGTCGCCGCTTCATTTTGAAGATAAGATTCATAGGATATATATACAGGTGTATCATATACTTTTCCCGTTGAATCTACTGAATTGCAAGAACCCTGGCTGCCATCAGACGCGGTGCATAGCAGATTTCCATTAGCATCTGTCGCTTGAACTCCGTTCTGCCCAACTGCTTGAGTTGCAGCACCTGCATCAATCCAACCGTCACGAACACTGCTTGTACCAGCACCCCAAGAAGAAGCACTATTATCAGAAATCTTCAACTTATTTTGCTCAATCGCCAAGTGTTCTTTACATACAGAAGCATTCTTTACTGTATCTAAGCACAATCCCAATACAACTGTGTAATCCAAGACGCCCCCGACCTTATTCATACTCTTATCATATATAGAGTTTCCAGAGTTCGTTAGTGTTGAATAAATATCGGTACGGTTACGATAGCAGCCCGTATAATCCGTTCCGCACATAGAACGAACACAACTTTTTGCAACGTTTTCACATTGTGTGCGCATCTGGGCGATAGCTGCATCGCTGTAGCTTGTTGCCAAAGACGCATTCAATGATGCTATAACGCCGATCGGGTCACCGCTATTATTGCTATACTTTGGGAACAAAGTATCAAAAGCATTGTTGTCTATGTATGAGTAAGTATAACTACCCACATCATCCGGATTTGTCGCTGCATACTTACAATATGGGTCCGTGTTTACTATATCTGAGCACCCCGTCTTTATTTCTTCGTAAGTTACAGAATTATTAATAGTCTTATCTGTTGCACCAAACACCTGAGAATAGCATGCTGCACCACTGCCACCACCACAAACACGCATTGCGCAAGTCTTTATTGTGTCTACGCAATTAGATTTGGCCTCTGTATCAAATTCTTCTATCAATTCTGTTATTTTTGCCTTCATTGAAGAATTCATACGTGCTGCATACGCATCAGAAAAGACCATTTCCTGATTATCCGCATCACTTAATTGGGATGAAGATGGCATAGCACCATTACCCAAGAAAGTTGCATAACAATACTTATTCGCACCTATCGTGTTCAAACAGGAATTTTTAACATAAGACTGAACGGAAGAACTACTATTTGTATCAAAATTATCCACAAGACTTGTTGCTTCTAACAAGGTGCCGTTTTTAATTGCATCAACTAAACTTATAGTAACAGCACTTGAATTTTCATAGCATTTATATGGATTGGTTGAACACGCGTTCAGTATACACTGATCAACAACTTTATAACAAGTAGATACCGCATTAACCGCTGCTAACGCCGCACCCTCTGTAATCATTACACCAACACGGCTTGTAGAGGAAGGCGCAACACTAGTATTTGTTGATCCAAACAATTCTATTTTACCCTCGCTCTGGCAGCGTGCCAATGTAGAGTCGCAATAAACCATTTGCTTTTTAAATTCGTTGCTTGTAGTACACAGTTCAAAATCAGAACCACAAACATTATCACGTTGCAAACATGTGGTATAACGACGAACACAGTCACTTGTATTGTACATATTTGAAATCGCCGCACCAGCTATCATCTGCCCCAAGACACTGCCATCCGTTGGATATGTATAATCCGTTATCTCGCCATAAGTATTCTTTGACGCGACATTTGATAACGCAGTCGTAGAAGATGTTCCAAACAGCGCATTTACGCCAGACGCAGAACACTGAGCCAACGTACTTAAACACTGTGGCATTTTTCCATGGAAAAGAACTTTCGTTGTGCATTCTTCAAAGTTTGTTCCACAAACATTAGCATCCTTAAGACATGCGGTATAGGCTTCTATACATTCTGCATTATCTAAAAGATTTGACGTAGTAGAACCAGAAGACGTCACGTAGCTATTCAGATAAGCTGTCATTGTCGGCAACCGAGTAGACGCAGTTCCAACAACACTAGGACGCGCCGTTAAAGCAAATGCCGCAGGGACAACGCCCAAAACAGCTAAAAAACCAACCGATTTTTTCAGAAAGTTCATCGACTCACTCCATACTTATTGTATTAAGTATAACATAAAATAAAAATCAGACAAAGGAAAAATGCACAAAATATAAAAACTTTCGATAAAAAATAGGGGATTATATGCCCCTTGTTTTCACTTAGCCAACTTCGTCTAATATGTCTCTTAATTCCAACATATCTTCTGGTAAACGAGCCTTGAAATGCATTTGTTGCCCCGTAACCGGATGCACAAAGTCTAGTACTTCTGCATGCAACATCTGACCTGTATGTGTTTTTAAAAAGTCTAATAATTCTGGATTTTTTACACTTGCCAATCTATTTGCAGACCGGCCATATATCGGATCGCATAAGACAGGAAAACCATGCGCTGACAAATGAACCCTAATTTGATGAGTCCGACCAGTCAACAACGTACACCTAAATTCCGACACCCCAGCACGATTCCAAACGTCAGAAACAGTAACCTGGGTATGAGCCGGTTTCCCACCCGTTTTTACCATCGTCATTTTCTGTCGATTTCTTGAAGACCTGGCTATATTTCCCGTAATATCCGCACTATCCCAATTTGGAACACCCCAGACAAAAGCTATATATTTTCTTGTTAAATCGTGTGCAGAAAAAATTTTCACAAGCCCCCTGAATGCCGCGTCAGATTTTGCAAAAACCATAACTCCACTTGTATCTTTGTCCAATCTGTGAACGACGCCTGGGCGCGTTTCGCCGCCCAACGAGGATAGAGTCGTATGTGCTAAGACATTTTGTACCAGTGTTCCCGTCTTATTCCCAGCAGAAGGGTACATAACAATACCACGCGGTTTGTTTACAACAATTATATCATCGTCCTCGTATAAAATATCTAAATCAAAATCCTTGGAAATATTTTCAGAAGCAATATCCGTCTTGCGTGCAATAACAAAAACATCCACCTCGTCACCCAAACGTAAACGTGAAGAAAATTTTGATGAAACGCCATTTACTAAAACATCAAACTTTTGAATTTCACTTCGAGAAAAATCTGGCATTTTTGAAACCAAAAATTTATCCAGACGTTCCCCAACATGATCTTCAGAAACAGTAAAACTTATTTTATCTACCATGATCAACTACTTATATTCGCTCCAGTCCGGGCCTTTCTCGCAATCACCTAAATCAATTGTTAATTCTCTGCCAGAACTTTTTACAGGACATATTAGCATTCCAGTACTTTCCGCCTGATCGGCGTCACGTGTCGCATTTCGCCATGTAAACTTTATCTCTTCTGGCGCATACAAACATGCCAACCTTAACTCGCCATCATGTTTATTATTTGGTCCAATCCAAATTCTGACACCTTCGCCCAAACCATAACAAGGAAAACCGTCCAAATAGTAAAGCACTAAACCGCGCCCAACTAATCCGGACGACGGTATAAATTTTCCCCTGTATTCAGAATACTGCATGCCAGTAAGCCCTTGCCAATCAGTACTTGTAGAAAAAATGCTTATACGCGGCTGTGTCGGCTCTGGCTGAGGCTTTGCATCAGAAGAATCCGCTGCCATAGACTGATTTAACAATACAAAAAAAGCAAATACAAAAAATATAAATCTTTTCATTTACTTCTCCTGAGAATCTAATTCAACTGCAATCTTATCAACATTATCTGTTGGAACTGCCAAGACATGCTTAAAAGCAGCATCATGACCGCCCTCCAACAATGTCGCAGATGGCATAAATCTTTGACGGTCTATTACCCTGCCATTTGCATCGTATGAGATTATGACAACACCTGGAACACCATATATCTGTTCGGACCGATTAACAACACGACCAGATACAACAAATCTGACTATTCCGTTATCATCAGTAGATGTATCTATACCGGAAATTTCTGCAATTATAGGTTTTTCTTGAATTTCTTTTACCTGATTTTGGTATAAAACGGCAACCGCAAAAACGATGGCCGCAAGCAACGCACATAAAGCCGCAATAAAAACCAATATTGGATTCCTTTTAGATTCCCGTTGCACAACCCATGTATTACCACAGACCGCACACTTTACAGGCCCAACCGGCACCGCATCCAAAGAATATTCTGTTTTACAAAAATCACAAACCGTCTTCATACTACAACCTTATACCATAAATTATTCCAAATTCAACTTAGTATATTTCTGTCTGACTCTATTCTGTATCTCATTTATAGCATTCATATAATCTGATGCTGTTGCGTTCTTATTAGAAACAACAGAACTAAATATACTCCACGTATCCGTATCTGTATTTTTTTCTTCATATACCGCTAACTGAGCCATACGATTCAATTCTTGTAAAGACACATCCGATAAATTTGCAATGTTATTTTCTACATCCCAATAATATTCTGGGTTTGTAGAATCTTCTATCATTGACGTTACCTCTAACCTTGGTGTTATGGACCCAGAAAAACCAACTGTAACAAACATAGCCGAAATCGTGCCACGTGTCATGTCTAGGGTCCTATTTATATTCAACACAGCTGGACCTTCGTCTGAATTTATACTTATCCCCCCGAGCGTCATATTTGATACCCATAAATCACCAGTCGTAAAATTAGTAAATTTTCCAACGTCAGCCATAGAAAAATTATTTGCAACTTCCATTGTTCGGGAATCAGAAGACAATATTCCAGACACAGTCGCATTCTTTACCTCCAGCGCATTATCCAGAGTTATTCTATTTTGAAAAATCACATCATCCGCAACACTTACGCCCATTGTCATCGTCTCTGCAAACTCGGCAGCAGAAGAATTAAAAAACGCTGCGTTTGATATGTTATGTCCACCAAGATTTAATCCCGACAACATCGTTGCATCATTTTCACTATCTGTCGGAACACGATATAAATAAAGCGCATTATCTCGGTTTACTGTTGTTGTTTCAACCAGCCCGTTAGATACATTTAACCCCAAATCAATTGTATCTGCACGCCATGCACCAAAAGTACCATAGGCTCTATTTCCTTCTATAAACCCCATAGAATCTCCGCCCATAGATACAATTTCACGCGTACGCATAGGAGTTATTTCATCAGAAGAAAAAACTATAACTCCTTGCAATGTCGCCCTACCTTCTACGTCATTAGATTTTAAAACCCTTAACTGATATTGCCCCGACGTACTTGACGATATATCCGGACTTAGCCCATATTGCTCTAGGTCACTAATATTCACACGAGTAATATTTTTCCCAACCGTCATCAATAGACTTTCTCTGTTATCAACAATGTAGCGCTCTAAAGCACTTTGAATGCTCTCCATTTGTTTTGTAATGGCTATGTTTTCTGCCCGTTGAACCACGCTTTGTTGATACTTGAAAATAAATGGCATTATTATTGCTGCCAAGGCAACACTCATCAACAACTCTATCAACATAGAACCTTGTTGAGTCATCTGCTCTTTAAAATTCATCCTTTTCTTTATCATTGAATGAACTCCTTAGGCATTGCCAACTGCCAATCTGATGTCATTATTACCCCGAACTCGTCACTGTTTGGCATTGCAGGAATGGTTGAGCGCGATAGATAAAGTTCCGAAAACTTTGGCGGCGTTAAAGAAGGAAATGTCCAGCTGCCTATCTTTAATGGCGCAGTCGTTGACATCAATAACTCGCCAGATACAGTCAACCCAAAATTATCATAAAAAACTATTTCTTCTGCCGACACATATGACGTAACAACATCATGTGCAACAATTCCTGTAAAACCACTTATCGTCCGACTTGTATCGGATTTAATAGTCAAATTGTTCCCTACATTTACAGAATTTACAACCGTTGCCTTGTCGGCAATTATACTGCCTGATGTCGTATATTTATTTCCGTTCAACGTACTTGCATATATATTTCTAAAACCAGAAATATCACCAGTTACCCTTATAGAATCAAATATCGCTTGTTCTCCGTCTAGATTCGCACCCGAAGAAAAATACAACGTATCTGCAACCAATCTGCTGGTTTCTATAAATTGAGAAGTTGCATTATTTATTTTTGCAGATTTAGCTATTATGCCGCCCACATCATAAATACGATTATTATTCATGTTTAAATCACGCAACATAACATTTAAATTTTCTTCACCAGTTTCTGTTCGGTGAAGATAACGCGTCTTGTCTTCCCCATCTATATCTCTTGATATTCGATATATTAAATCACCAGTTTTAAAATCAGGGGCAGCAACCGCCCAAGTTCTTCCATACGCAATACCATCACCACCAACGACTGCTGCATCTGCCCCTATATGTTGCGCAATTTTTGAAGTCCTTAAATCCGTTCCACCTAAATCAAAAGCCAAATAGACATCAGTTATAGTGGCACCATTAACTGCATATTTGTCTATAAAGCCCGCCTTAGGCGCATCTGATATTTCATCCAACTCTTCATCAGACAATTTTATCTGTGCGACATCTGGCCAGTCATTTTGATTTAACCTTACAAAATTTAATACAGGGTCTTTTAATTCTATAATTTTATTAGCCGCCGCTATATCCCGCAACGTATCATTCGTATCCGATATCTGACTGTATAATAACGGTGTAGCCATGGCGACAATTGCCATAGCTAACAAGACTTCCAGCAAACTGGCACCAGATTCTGTATTTAAATAAAATCCTTTGTTATTTACAGTCACTTCCACCTTCCAACATACACTGCTTTATATTGATTCTTTTTTCTAATTGTTGCCAAAAATAATACTGGCATATTATGTATTGCGACAAAGATTTTGAATTATATCTGCCTTCAAGATTAGATATTATATCCTTACACTTTTGCAATTTTGTTTCATCTGCTTCTGGTTTATCTATTATAGAAAATTCGTCATTATTAATTGTATCTAACAAAACATCCGGCAAAACAGACGTTCCAGCAGGCCTTATATCTACAACAACAGCACCCGTTTCACCCTGATTTAAAGCGTCCGAAGTCTGATCCCGCATCGTTATGTTAGAAACTATCAATTTATTAGTGCTTAAACCCGTTCTTGAACTATATTCCAAATCGTCTGGATCTATATACACATCCTGTCCACGAGAAGAGTCTATATAGGAATCTATATCTAAACGTTCTACACTAAAATTTATATTCTGCGATACAACATCTCCATTTACTGTCCAATCTAGTGGTCCAGAAAAACCAGTTCTGCCAGCAGTCATAGAAAACTCATATATCGCAGCTGAATTAGAAGTAAAATTTCCAGTATCCCCGAACATGGATACTGTGCGTGCAGAAACGTCACCTGCATACAAAGACCCACGTGTCAAAGATAAAGCAGATTCCCCTAATGAGCTTTGAAACACCGCCCTGTCAGCTACCATCATATCAATTGTGTTTCTTACTTTTCTGCCATCCTCTACACCGTATATGGACAAAGTATTAAATTGACCACTATCAAACTCACCACGGCGTGCAAAAATTTCACCACCGTTGTTTAAAGAAAAACCACCCATATCTAAATCTGTCAAAAAAGCATTCTCATCTAAATTACTCTCGTTTCTGTGAACCACATCAGAGTACGCTTCATCCAAGGCCAGACCAACAAAAACATCGTTCCCAGAAACAGACGCATAGAAACCTATTCTGCGTGCTAATTCAGCCAGTTGCACTTTTGATAAATCACCACCAGATAATTTTAAGTAAGCTGTAACTGCAATAGGCGTCTTGTTTATAACCAAAGACATATCCTGACCCAGTGCCGTGCGCGGTATAAAACCTAATGGCAAACCATACGATTCTAACAGGTCAGAAAAAGTGTCACCAGAAACAACTGTCGTATTATAGGGTAAATCATTGGCACGCTCGCGAACAAAAATTCGTGCGGCAGTTTGAGCAACCTCTACCTTCTGAGTAGAAGAATACATTTGCGCATCTAAATCACGAGAATCCAACCGCTGTGCAAAAAACGGGATAAACGAAAACATCAGGGCAATAGCCAACAAGGCTTGTAATAAAAAATTACCGTTTTGTTGTCTCAATTTACAACGCCCTCCTACTTGGTTAGATATTAGCAATTGAAAAAAAATATTGCAATCGCTTTTAAGATTCACTATTATTCATCTCGTTGAATGAGTGATGATGATAAAACATCATTAATGATTTTCCTAGAAACAGAAAAAAAGAATATGCAAAACAAGAAAAACCAATCATCTGTAGGTATGATGATTCAGCGCTGTCACAAATGGAGACAGAAAAGAAAGCAGTATATGGACCAGGCTCGTCAAACGTCTGATGAAATAGAACGTGAACGCTTGATGCAAGCAGCAGAACATTATGGACGCATAGTAAGTGCCGAACAGGGTAAAATAGACTCTACCCGTGATCCAAAAGAAAAACTGCCAGCAATCGAAGAAAATGCTGATTCCAATGATTCTGTAGATTCCACCGATACAACAGAAGATGAGGAATCTGTTTTTCCAGACTTTATTACTGCAGAAAAATAACTTTTTAAATTCTTGAAATTTTGCTGTATTTTGCTATGCTCTTTCAAAAGGAAGTTTACGGATGGATAGCAATTACACAGTTTTAGCGCGCAAGTATCGTAGTCAAGATTTTAAATCTTTAATTGGGCAAGATGTATTAGTCAAAACATTAACAACAGCCATAAACACGGGCCGTATTGCGCATGCGTACATATTTACGGGTATACGTGGTACAGGTAAAACTAGTACAGCGCGTATTTTGGCCAAGGCGTTGAACTGCCTATCTTCAGATGGTCCAACCGCTAATCCATGCGGTGTGTGTGAAAATTGTAAAGCAATCGCTGCAGGGCAGCATATAGACGTACTTGAAATCGACGCAGCGTCTCATACTGGTGTTGATAATATGCGTGACATCCTTGATGCCGCACAATACAGACCAACCAATGGTCGATATAAAGTATATATAATCGACGAAGTTCATATGCTTTCTACCAGCGCATTTAATGCGTTATTGAAAACGCTAGAAGAACCACCGGCTCATGTAATATTCATTTTAGCCACAACGGAAATTCGCAAAGTTCCCGTAACAATTTTATCACGTTGCCAGCGTTTTGATTTGGTGCGCGTTCCCGTTGAAACATTGAAAAGGCATTTTGCATGGATTGCAGGTCAAGAAAAAATCGAATTAAGTGATGCGGCAAATGAACTTCTTGCGCGCGCCGCCGATGGTTCTGTGCGAGACGGGTTATCTTTATTAGATCAAGCCATTGCTCAAACAGGTGGTCACGTGGACGAACAATCTGTTTTAGATATGTTAAAACGTGCCGACCGTGGTGTTGTGGTCAATTTTATGGAAACTTTATTGTCGGGTGATACTTCTGCCGCCCTAGCAAAGGCTGATGAAATTTATAATAACGGCGCAGACTTAGCTATGCTACTTAGCGATATGATGGAATGGACCCATTGGGCAACCCGTATGCATCCAGCAATTCATGCGGGCGAGGTGAATAATTCACCATATACGGCAGATCAACGGGAACAAATTAAACAAATCGATTCAAAGGTATCTTTAAATACTCTATCTAGGATATGGCAAGTCATGGTCGCGGCGGTACCTGAGATGCAGGCTTCTGGTAATCAAAAACAATGTTTTGACATGTTAGTTGTCAGATTAATGCATATTGCTGATATGCCATCTGTGACAGAAATACTAAAAAAACAGCAAACCGTTAATCCAGATGCTGCAAAAACTGCGCCGATAAAAAAAGAACAGGTGATTGCAGAAAAATCTCAGTCTAAAATAAAGATTGAAAATGCAAATGATTTGGCAACTGCATTACAAGATTCAAAAGAAATATTGTTGTATTCGTACTATACAAGCAACATAGAAATCATAAGCATTTCAAATAACGTAATTCAGTATTTTGATCGTCGTGGTGATGCCGATTTTGCACATAAATTAGCAACTTGGTTAAATGAAAAGACAGGGCAAACATGGACGCTAGAACGTGTAGAGGCGTCTCAGAATACTCATACAATAACAGAACAGAAAAAAGAAGAATTAGAGGCTGATCCAATGGTTGCCAGTGCTATGGATTTATTTTCAGATGCAGAAATTGTGGGTATAAAATAATAAGTTATGAGGTAGATTTATGAAACAAGAACGTGGCGCTTCTATTATGGAAATCCTTGGAGTGTTGGCTATTGCTGGTGTAATGAGTGCAGCAGCAATAAGCGTTTATAATGTTATAAGAACTAACCAAACTAGAAAAATTGCTTCTATTGAATTGGGACAGATAGCAAAAAATACCGAGCTGTTGATGGGGATGCGCGGTGATTATACAGGTCTGTCTGTTGATTATTTGATTTCTGCCGGTGCGTTAAAAAATAATCAAGCACCTATTGGTGGCGATGATTGGTCCGTATCTCCAAACATTGACGCAACAGGGTATTCTATAAACTTGACACAATTAACAGAGGGTGAATGCCAGTACTTTACCGTATCTAAACCAGAATGGGCAACAAGTGTAATTGTAAATGGAATAGAAGTGTCAACTACACCAAACTGTTTTTCTACGGCAACAAATAAAATTTCTTTTATGGTGGAACCGAATAAATAATGAAACTAACAAACTGTTTTGTTATAAGTCTTTTGTTACTGACAGCTACAGGTTGTATGCAATACCACAGCCCTGCAAGATCTACCTGGCCCCAATATTTGCGCGGTGCAAGTTTTATGGATATGACTGAACCTGCAAGAATTGCGAAACGGCCAGTATTTTTAGGAGCAGGTGGGAAACTTATAAGTTCGATTGATGCCCCGGCAGAAATGGACTATGGCGATAAAGTACAAAACGATAATGCGGTAAGCATAAATTATATGGCTAACTTAGAATACGAACTGTATGACTCTTTGCGCAAGCCAGGTATTTCCGTTCAACGTGCGGGGACAGATGTTGTTATAATTTTAGTCAGAGACGCAATTATGGAACTAAATATAGCAGACATTTCACAGGACGGTGCCGACACATTAAAAACTATTGCTAAAATATTAAAAAAGTATGACGCTACTTTTTTGGAAATCTCAGGGTACACAGATTCTATGGCACCGGCACAGGCAAAGGCATTATCACTTGATATGGCACAACGTGTTGGCGTGTATCTGGCACAACACGATATAAATACAGCACGAATGTTTATTGTCGGTCGTGGCGCCGAAAGACCTATTGCTGGCCAAGATGATATAGGCCGTTTAACAAATCGTCGTGTTGAAATTCGATTGGTACCTGCACGATAAAACTTTCAATTTGAAATTATAAAAAATGTTGCTATACTGCCTGCATAACAAACAAAAGGATGGAAAAACATGGCAAATAAAACTCAAGCTAATCCAGCTGTAAAGAAATACACAAAAGTCGGGATAATTGCCGCCGTTGTAGTTGTTGTTGCTGCTTTGGGGGCGTGGGGTATCAGCGCGTTGCGTGGAAACACAGTGACGGTTGATGAAGCAATGGAAGTTGTAACAACAGATGCAGCGAATGCAGCAGATTTACGCATTGCAGTACTTCGTATGGATGCGATTCAAACAGACGCTAATGTCTTGAAAGATTTGAACAAACAACGTGAAACATACGAAAATGAATTGCGTGATGAATTGGAAAAGAAACAGAAAGAATTAGAGGCTGAAAAGTCCGAGATTGAAAAATCTCAAGACGTTTTATCCAGAGATGCGTTACAACGCCGCATTGCAGATTATCAAAACCGCGTAACAGAATTACAGCGTGATTTGACGGAACGTGCACAAAGCATCGAAGTTTCTTTCCAGAAAGCTTTGAATGAAATTCAAACAGAGCATTTGAACCCAATCATAGAAGGGGTTATTGCTAAGAAAAACTTGTCAATGGTAATTGACGGTCGTTTTGCCCGTGTTGGTGCGAATGCAGCGAACTTAGACATAACAGATGAAGTTGTTGCTGCACTGGATAAAAAAGTATCTAAGGTAAAAATGGATACTCCAAAAGGCTTCTAAAAGAACCATTATTTAAAAGGTCGCCTGACGGCGGCCTTTTCTTTTATAGAATTTTACTTTTATTTTCAATAAAAACGTTTATAATCGCGGTATGTTAAACAGAATAAAATCGTGGTTTATGCCGGTAGCCACGCAAACAACAGCCGGTCAGCTAGCCGAAAAATTCGGTTTGGAATTACAAGGCAACCCAGAAACAATTGTTCGTGGGGTGGCGCCTATTGCGGATGCAAAACCTGGACAATTAGCGTTCTATTCAACCGAGCAAAATAGTACAGCCTTTAAAATATTACCAATAGAGGTTTTAGAAAATACAAAGGCTAGCGTTATTTTGGTTCAGCCAGAACAAATCAGTCACGCGCCAAAGGGTGCAACGCTATTGATCACACCGTCACCACGTGGGAATATTGTTAAAATACTGGGTGAAATTTATAAAGAACCACCACGTTTCGGAATCAGCAAACACGCAACTATTGAACGTGGGGTGTTCTTTAGAAAGCGTAGTACCGTCTATGTTGCTCAATATGCAACTATTGAACGTGGGGCGGTTATTGAAGAAAACGTGAAAATCTATCCTGGCGCATATATTGGTAAAAATGTGACAATTGGACGTGGTACCGTTGTCCAGACTGGCGCACACATAGAAAATGCAACTATCGGTGAAGATTGTGTGATAAATGCTGGTGCAGTAATTGGGAAAGACGGCTTTGGTTATACCAGACAAAATGGGCACAATGTATTCATTCCTCATGTTGGGCGTGTAGTTATTGGAAATCGCGTATCTGTTGGTGCAAACACATGCATAGATCGCGGTGCAATGACAGATACATGCGTTGGAGATGGAACAAAAATAGACAATCTATGTCAGATCGCCCATGGTGTGGTAATTGGTTCGGAATGCTTTTTGGCATCTGGTGTTGGATTAGCTGGCGGAACCGTTGTCGGAGATAGAGCGCTATTGGCTGGACAGGTTGGAATTGCAAATGGAGTGCATATTGGTAATGATGCAGAAGTTGGGGCCCACAGTGGTGTATTCAGAGATGTTCCAGACGGGCAAAGACATATGGGATATCCTGCGGGACCAGGAACAGAATTCATGCGCCATTATGCGTGGTTACGTAAAAACTCAAAGAAATAGGAGGACTTATAATGATAGATGCAAAGGGTATTGAAAAAATCATTCCCCATCGTGGCGCAATGAGACTAGTTGATGAAATACGTGAATATAACGAGACAAGTGGCGTCGGAATAAAGTATGTTAGAGATGATGAATTCTGGTGTTCTGGCCATTTCCCTGGCAATCCTATAATGCCAGGTGTGTTGATTGTTGAAGCGTTGGCTCAGACCGCATGCTTTATTGCTATGGCACACCTTAACCTTAGTGGCGGGAAAAATTTAGGTTATTTTACAACTATGGAAAAAATTAAGTTCTCGCACATGGTAAAACCTGGCGATGTCCTTGAATTACATGTAGAACTAGTAATGTCAAAAATGCGTCTGTATAAATTTCATGGCATTGCAATGGTAAGTGGTAAAAAGGTTTCAGAAGCCACATTTACAGCTATAATAGATGCGGCATCTGCACAATAAAAAAACCGCTTAATTGCGGTTTTTTTATTTTCTATTAGTTTTATTGTTGTAATTCTGCAATAAGATTTTGAATTCTTTCCATGCTTACATTATCCAGTAAAGCGGACGCAATCGTATACGCGGATTCCAAGTCACTGCGCGCTGCGTCTGTGTTACCTAATGCAAGATTTAAAGCTGCAGATTTTTCGAAGTATGACATGGCATTGCTGGACAAGCTTTCACGTTCTGCCGAAGTTGTCGCACCTTGAATTTGTTCTGAAATAACACGTATTGCAGATGCATAATCATTTATAGCGTCAGAATAGTTGCCTATTTGAGTATATGCCTCGGCCCGTTCTGCATAAACAGTTGGATTTACAACGCCATCAGGACGTGCCAATGAATTCGTATAATCCGCAATTGCACCTTCCCAATTCTTTAACCACAAGTTCAGCTGACCACGTTTAGCATATAAATCACGCATTTGTAGCAAAGGCGATGGATTCGCAGTCTGTGCCGCCAGCGCATTGTTTATATCCGCCAAAGCTGTATTATAGTCTTCCAAGCGCATATTCAAAAGTGCGCGGTCATAATACGCAACTGCGTTTACTTGATCTATTTCTATGGCACTATTGAAATCACTTAGTGCATTCCTGTAATCTGCTGTCTGCATATAAGCTTCACCACGTAGAACATACATATCAGCCGTTGCATTTCCAGCATCTATCGCAGTCGTTAAATCTACTATTGCGTCTGCAATATTACCTGCAACCAATTTTTCCTTAGCGCTTTCATAATAGTCATTTGCCTGTAACAAAGCTTCTTCTGTAATTTCAACATTATTAGCCTGATCTTTTACTTCACAGTTACCATGACTGCGACCAAGTATATAAAAAGTCGCCGCGATAAAGAATAATATTATAAACCAGTAAACGTAAATGGATATAGACCATGAACGAGAAGCCTGCTTAGCCGCAACGTTTTCTGTAACGCTTTTCTGCATAAGTTTTTTATTCTTCTTGTTTGCTTGATTTTTGCTGGTGATGTTTTTCTTCATAATGAAACTCCCTCTTCCGTTAATTTGATTTTAGAGAGTTTTTAACAACGCGTCAATCGTTTTCTGTTCTACTTCACGTATTTTTCCAACAGATAAATTTCCCAATTTGATAGGACCAAATGAAATCCTATGAAGTTTTATAACAGGACAACCGCACGCACGAAGCACTATACGGACTTCATTCTTTTTACCTTCGGTTACACAAACTCTTAAAATCTTATCGTCAATACGCTTTATTTTCATTGGTCGATAGTTTATACCATCTACACAAACCCCAGACTCTGCCTTTGCTAAACCTTGTTCACTTACTTTTGAAACCATCGCCATATATTCTCTTGGAATATGTGAAGATGGTAAAGTTAATTTTCGCGACAGTTCACCATCATTTGTTAATAACAACAAGCCTGTCGTTTTATAATCTAATCGCCCAACATATTTTAAGTTCTTATACTTTTCTTCTAAACAATCATATACAGTCTTTCGCCCCATGGGATCTTTACGTGTAGTCATAACATTTATTGGTTTGTGAAATGCATATAACTTTGTTGTTTCCCTTTGATTTATAACCTTGCCGTCTACTGATACCGTGTCATTTTCTTCAACAAACACAACAGGGGTCTTAATAACAATATCATTGACTTTCACACGGCCCTGAGAAATAAGTTCTTCGGCAGCGCGTCTTGATGCGACACCACTATCTGAGATAAATTTTGCAATTCTTACACTCATAAAATTACTCTACTTATTGCTATCGCCGCCGCAAGCTCGGCCCGTAAAATTGTTTTGCCTAAGCTTATACCTTTAGCACCAGCAGCATCGAATGCTGCAAACTCTTTCTCAGAAAAACCGCCCTCGGGTCCAACAAAGACATATTTTGCCCCCATAGCGTCTGTTGGTAATTCTGCCCCATAGGCACAACGTTCATCTGCGAAAACTATATTCGACAAATCTACATCTAAAAAATTTTTTTCTGGTAAAATTACAGGTATGCTATTCCTGCCTGATTGTTCTGACGCCTCTACAACAATCTTTCGCATACGTTCCCAGTTTATGTGTTTGGTAACGGTATGTTCTGTTATAACTGGTTGAAAAGCCCTTACCCCAAGTTGCGTCGCCATGTTTAGTAAATCATCAGTACGTTTAACTGGTGCAAAAAGTAAAGTCACATCATTCGAAGGATCTGTGTGATCTGTTTGTGCGCCTATATCTATGAAACGTCCGTCTTCAGATATTTTTGCAGAAAATTCACGCCCTGAACCAAAGCCCAAAAAGTCACTACGGCGCATTACGTGTTTAATGTAATGTACTATTTCACGCCCCGCCGGAATCATCGTTCCGCTTTCTATGTTTTCACCAAGATAGATACGTGGGACGTTTTTCATAAACTTTTTTTAATTCTGATTTATAATCTTTTAAAATTCTGATATAATCATAACACAATGGTTGAAAAATTCAAGATTTTATCAGCAGGCGGGTCTTCTAAGGGCTTGAATATATTCAAGTCTAGCGCTTATAAAGAGCACCAGCGTAAACCAATGGCATCTTTGTTTTGGTCATTGAGGTGGGCGATTGGTATATGGCTTGTTTGCGCGTTGGCTTTTGGACTTTCTTTCTGGATCGAGCATATTTGGCGTTACGGGTGGTCTCCTGCAACTGCACACTGGTCTGCCTTATATTTTCAAAACTTACTGTCTACAGCGGGCATGTCCGCTATAGCAGAGGTACCAGAATGGTTTGTACGCACACTATTGCGCACCGATATTGCCTGTATAACACCATTGTTGCCTATTATTGCGTATTTCTTTATGTCTGATGCAACGCTTGTTAAAGAATTTAACCCATATGGAAATGATAAATTTGACGAGAAGTCTTCCAACAAAGCAACAAAAGAAGACATTGAAAAAATGGGTTTGTTAAATGGTTTTATGATGGTCTTGGGCTACTTCAAGAAGAAACCCTTAATGATGAACGAATGTCTATCTACATTATGTGTTGCCCCCCCAGGAACAGGTAAATCACAGGGTGTGGTTTTTCCAACAATATTTGAATGTAATACGGTATCTATGATTATTAACGACCCAAAACCAGAATTGTATCAAGATTCGTCTGCGTATCGTGCAACAATTGGTCCAGTATTCATAATGAACTGGGCTGGTCAAGATGATCCTGAACATGGGGTTTATTACCCGTCATGGAATCCATTATCACCAGAGCATGTACCCTTTAATCAAGAACAACGTGATTTGTATGTTGACTCTATATGCAATGTGTTGATAGCAGATAAAGCGTCATCAACTGCGGACCCACACTGGACGATTTCTGGTCGCGCGGGATTATCTGGTCTTATTCAATTTATGATATCTAAGGTAGAACGTGCAAAAGCAGATGACTATTTTTATGCAAGAATAAGTGCTGGTACATTTGATGCAGAAGATGCCGCAGTATTAGGTGATTACTACCTATCTATGATGAGCGACCCAAATGCATACGCAGCATACGCACTATTACAAAAAGGCGAATTAAATGCCATGAACTATGTTCATATAGGAACATGGGATCTTATACCAGATGCTTGGAAAGGCAAAGAAGCCTCTTTGTCTATGATTCTAGATTGGATTAACTCTAGCCAAATAAGTCTTGCCCAAGCGCAGGAAGAGCGTCGCCGGCAGGGGGACCAAATGGTTATGATGGAAGACCCTATGCACGACTTATTTATGAATGCAGTAGAAGAAGCACGCAGGTATTCTTACGCTCATCGTGCAGTATTAGAATTGACCCAATTGGCAAATACACCTGATAAAGAACGTGGTTCTATTTTATCCACAATTATGGCTGGATTATCGATATTCCGTAACGCTGCTGTGCGCAATCGTACAAGTCACTCTGATTTCCACTTTTCAGATTTGCGTGGTCTGCGTGACCCACGTGACGGGAAAGTAAAACCGGTTACAGTTTACCTGTCTATTAACATGGTCGATGCCGAAGCTTTAAACCCAATTACAGGAATATTTATTGAGCTTATGACTAATTTCTTGCTGGCAAACAAACCGGGGCAAGAGCATAACGGCGAAAAATTAGGTCCATGTCCAGTATTGTTCATTTTGGACGAAATGCCTAAAATGCAAAAATTACAGGCCGTGATTCAGGGGCCCGACCTTGGCCGTGGACAGCAGGTATCATACCTTATAATTGGTCAAGACCTTCACCAGATTCAGGAAAAGTACGGTGCTGATGCCGCCGCAACAATTATATCAACAACCGCAGCAAAAATTGTGTTACGTCAAAACGACCCAGATAGTGCAAAACGCTTCTCGGACATGATGGGATACAAAATGAAATTGAAAACTGTTAAGGGGCCTGATGGTAAAGAAAAAGAAGAAAAAAGTGAAGAACTGCTATACTCTCCAATGGATATAATGAAACTGGATAAAAGCAAGCAACTTGTTATATTCCAAGGTTGGTATCATAGACCAATTGAAGCAGACAAACAAATGGCTTTTGAAGACCCACGATTGGCTAGTTATATGGCGATGGGGGCGTGCAGCCCGTTACCTGAATTTTTAATACCAGCGCACCATGCGGCATTGGGGTATTCTGGGAATCCACGCATTTATATTCCACAAACAAAGGAACTAAAAGAATTAGAGCCACTAAAAAAATAACATCATAAATTATGGTGTTATTTTTTTAGAATGTTAATCGCATACCAACTGATAAGAAAGGCGTGTCAGTTGTTATTCCTAGCGACATCCAACCGTCTACGTTTTCACTGTATTTATATCTAAACGATGCTATTGCCGTATGGTCCATATAATCGTCGACATCGCGATTCCATATTCCTGTATCAGAGAATATGTATGTCAACGACACGCTATAATTCAAGATATCGTAACTTATCCCAGTTCCAACAGCTAAACCATCTGAAACAGGACCAATTGGATTTTCGTCGTAAATTAATCTTGCAGTAAGTCCCCATATCCAACTATTGTACTGTAAATTCATGCCCCCAGAAAGCTGCGCACGCCAATCCGCATAAACACGCGGTGTATAAGAATCCGTGCTAAAACCATCAGGATGTGACATAAAAGATGCCCCAAAAGCATAAGCGGTTTTTACCTTTCCAGCCGGCTGTCTTATTTTTACTGCAGCATCTATCGTGTAATCATAATCGTCCGTTAGGCCCGCAACGGAAACGCCATACTGGGCGGAACCAATTGGCATCGTAGCCAGATTTAAACGCAACGCGCTACGCCCTGTCGTAATCGTAGTATCAGAGATGACAGGACCATTTGGATGAATTTTCTTATAAAACAGAGGCTTATCATTAACGCGCAAACCACCTACATCTGGCAAACCTACCCCTAATTTTCGCGCTATGGAATCTGTAAAACCAAATTCCGCACGACCATGAGTTCTGTTCTGCCAATAAGAAAAAGCTTCACGCATAAATTTGTCTTCATCAACAGCAGACGCATCAATAGAATAAACAAGTCCCAGTTTGTTTCCATCTGTAACCAGGTAATCCATTTCACCACGAACGCGCCAATCGCCTACAAAGTCAGGTGTTTCAAAATCTGGTTCTAATATTCCTGCTGTACCGTAACCAGTCAACTTTAATCCAAACCGACCATTATCATACTGAATTGCATTCGCATGACTCGACATGCCCGCCATACAAGCAACAAATATTACAGGAAAATACTTTTTCATTTTTTATGATTCCTTGGCTTCTTTAAGTATTGCCTCGCGCAATTTGTTGTAGGCCCGCTCTTCTATCTGACGCACACGTTCACGCGATATACCATATTTCTGAGATAGTGATTCCAAAGTTGCAACAGGGTCTGACAAACGACGTGCCCGTAATATCTCCCTGTCTCTTTCTGGTAACTTTTCAAGATTTTTTCGCAGTAAATCATAGCCGCGACGACGAAATTCCAATTGTTCCATATCATCTTCAACGCTTCCACGTTCGTCTGGCATGTTAGATAATACATCTTTCGTTTCATCGTCTGAATGTACCGGCGCATTAAGCGACACATCCCGCGCCGAAAGACGCGTAGACATACGACGAACATCGTTTTCTGGCACATTTAAATATTCTGCAATCTGTTTTGTCTGGTCATCTGACAAACTTCCGTCCATTATTCCCAGCGCACGCTTTGCCCTGTTAAGATTAAAAAAGACCTTTTTCTGATTCGCAGAAGTACCTATTTTTACAATTGACCAATTATTTAAAATCGTTTCGTATATTTCCGCTTTTATCCAAAACATTGCGTATGTGGAAAACCTAAAACCTTTTTCTGGGTCAAACTTTTGCAACGCTTGCATCAACCCCATGTTACCACTAGCAATTAACTCCGCAAAAGGCACCCCATAATTACGAAAATCGTACGCAACGGATACGACCATTCGTAAGTGACTTGCAACCAATTTTTCCGCAGCATTTTTATCTTTGTCTTTTACCCATTTAGTTGCAAATTCATACTCTTCTTCCGCCGACAAAATCGGGAATTTCTGTATATTTTGAATGTACTGAGCCAAACTGGTTTCGTCATTTACGCCACGCGCAGCAACCAGGCTTTGATTTTGTACGACAGGTAAAGCGTTCTTGATTTGCTTTTTCATAACTTTTATAGTATAGCAATAAAATAAGATTTATCAAGCCACCATAATACAGGAGATTTTTCAAATGGCATCCTTATTGGAAAGAAATAAAAAATTAAAACCAGCAAAAAAAACTCGCGAAGACTATGCAGAAGACGCTTTGTATCGCGAAGTATGGGAAGAAGTTAATAACGAAAAGACTCAGGCTTTCATTAAGAAACATTACCGCTATATACTTGCCGGTGCGTTGGCTATAATGATAGTCGCAACAGCCATAGTAATAGGGGTGCGGACTCATCGTGCGCACAAGATTGCTATCGCAGAGAATTATGAAATTGCTGTTCAAAAGCTGGATCCGAATATGTTAGCGTCTGTATCAGAAAACGCCAGCGGTGCAACTTCTGATTTAGCTTTATTCCAGGCATATTTGTTGGACAACGATATAGAAAAACTGGAAAAGCTTGCTAATGACGGTTATTCGAAAGATTTTCGTGACCTTGCAAGATTGCACATAGTTGCTATTCGTGGTGACGATATGACGGCAAAAGACGTAGAAGAATACCTTGATTCTTTGGATACAAAAAGATCACCTTATTATTACACTAGCCGTCTGGTTGTTGCACAGAAATATTTATCCGAAGGCGATAAAAGCTCTGCGAATAAATGGCTGGATGTAATCATAAATGATGATGAAGCACCAGCAATGATTTCTGCTAATGCACAAGCGCTGAGATAAAGTTAAGGTTGATAAGAAATATGCGAAAAATAGCTAGTACTTTTTGTTGTATATTGATGCTTTGTGGGTGTGCGGAACATGACCCGATATTACCAGGAAAACGCACCCCGGTTTTTGATACGCAAAAGATAACTATTTTGAATACAAGTATTCAAAATCTTCCTGACAAACTAGCAGATGAAAAAATTGAAGATTGTCCGTATACTCAAGACTCATCAAATATCATTCGTGATGGGGACAGAAAGATATTCAGTGGGTTCCCGACAAATAACGCTGTGGCCAGCAATCAGAAACCTGTTTGCAAAAGCGGGTATGTCTATGCGGGGCTAACGACTGGCGAAGTGGTAAAAATAGCCCCCAAAAGCAAAAAAATCATGTGGATTGCTGACGTTTTCCGCAAAAGCAACTTAACGGGTGGCGCTTCTATTGTTGATATTGTTTCACCACTGGTTGTAAAGGATGGTTATGTTTATGCATGTGGTCTTGGTGATGCTTTTTGCCGTATAAATACCATTTCAGGGGCAAAAGATTGGTGCATTGAAATTTCTTCGGCGGTGCCTTTCATATTAGTAAATAACGTCGCTTTTGTAACTGGGACTGACAACTACCTATATGCAGTAAACATCAAAGACGGTTCCGTTTATTGGCGTTGTGAAATAGAAAAACAGGTTGCGCCTGTTTATGATAATAAAGTAATAACCGTAGGCAAGCTAAAAATAAATGCAGAAAACGGTGAAGTAATAAAATAAAAAAACACGTTTTACGTGTTTTTTTATTTGACTAAACCCAATTAGTTTTTACAGCAAGCATGCTAATGTTGCACTAGAATTTTTCAACATAAACCAACCTATTCTGTAATCTGTTGTATAAACGGTTATTAAAAATAAAGCCAATATTGATATCACAATTATCACATTACTGCGCTTACCCCGCATGCAATACAACGCAATATTATAAAACAGGAACAGAACATAAGCATCAACGATAAGACTGATTATCCACATTGATGTGCAATTAAATGCTAACGCGTTCAAGACCAAAACAACAGGGTAAACAAAGAAGACAGATGCCAAACCCTTTATGGCGATCTCCCAATCTCTTTCGCCCCCCGTAATTTCGGATACAAGCATCATCAAACCGCCAAACACGAATAATAAGGCAACGGCTAACACAGGCACAATTATCAAAGCGGTAAATACTGCCCCTATGGTTATAGTAGCGCCACCCAATAGACGCAGCAGTAATACCAAGCAGCCCCCAAGCAAACCATATATGAAAGCCTTTAACATGGCTTCTTCCATATTACCATCGGCCACGATTTTCGTAAAATAACGCTTTGGGTTTATTATGAGGTCTTTTATATGTTTCAAACCTTTTTTTATTTTATTCATCATTTTTCACCCCCAATTTGATTATTTATATTTTTGCTTTATAATGAAAAAAAATCAATGGAAAAAGTTATGTTAAAATTAGCTATTGCAGGTCGCCCAAATACGGGCAAATCGACATTATTTAATGCGCTGACTGGCACAAGAGATGCCCTTGTTCATGATAGACCCGGCGTTACAAGAGACACTGTTAGTGGTCAAATGCGTGATAGAGCATGGACTGTTGCAGATACCGCAGGTCTAGAAAACGCTAAAAGTGGTATTGCAGCAGATTCTACCACTATGGCATTAGATGCAATTGCAAAAGCAGATGCGGTTCTGTTCGTTGTTGACGGCAGAACCGGCCTAACGCCTGCAGATATTGATTGGGCAAGATTGGTACGTCGCAAAACGAAAGCCCCCGTTTTATTGTTGGTAAATAAATCTGAGTCTGGTAAACGTATGGCAGATGTTCACGAATTTTATAAGCTTGGTTTCGGTCAACCTATACTGATATCGGCCGAGCATAAAACTGGTTTTGATAACATATATGAATTCTTAGATAAAATTGCACCAAATGCGATTGAAAAAGAAGATTCTGCTGCTGTACCACAGAAATTAAAAATAGCCATTATGGGGCAACCTAACGTTGGGAAATCAACGCTTGTTAATAAAATACTGGGGGAAAAACGTCAAATTGTAATGGATGCCCCTGGCATAACGCGTGATACTGTAAAAATACCAACAAATTTCTATGGTCGAAACATTGTCTTAATGGATACGGCTGGACTTCGTCGTAAAGCTGGGGTAAAAGACGATGTAGAAACGCTGTCTGCTATAAAGTCTTTAGATGCCATAGAAAAATCAGATGTCGTTATATTAGTCGTTGATGCAACTAAGAATATTGAAAATCAAGCACTTGGAATCGCTGCCCGTGTTTATGACGCGGGGAAAATCTTGTGCGTTGCCTTGAATAAGTGGGACTTAGTTGAACCAGAAATTCGCGACGAAAAATTATTAAAACTGAAACATCAGTTTACTAATTCGTTTCACCAAATAATTAAACCGTTAATTTTGGCAATATCTGCGGAAACGGGGACAGGCGTCAACAATATGTTTCGCAGAATTTATGAGCAATGGGATATATCTAATACAGATGCCCCAACCAGTCTGATAAATAGAATTATAGAAAAACTTGTTTCTGATAGACAACCGCCTATGTCCCGCTTAAAAAGACCGATGAAAATAAAGTTTGCAAGACAAACCGGTCGTCATCCGATTAAAATAACTATAAATGTGGGTGGCGCATCTGATATACCTGAATCTTATACACGGTATCTAAGACGAGGTATTGCAACGGCGCTTCATTGGGAGCACTTGCCCATAACCATAGAATATAAAAAAGACGAAAACCCGTTTGAAGATAAAAAATAAAAAAGTCGGTTAAAACCGGCTTTTTTATTTGAAGGTTTATAATTTTGCCCTTACCTCTTCTACTTCATAGCATTCGACGCGATCGCCTTCTTTTAAGTCATTATATTTATCAAATGACATACCAAATTCTACGCCGGCACCAGAGACTTCTTTAACTTCGTTCTTTTCACGACGTAGCTCGCCAATCTTTCCGTCATAAATAACTATATTATTACGTAACAGACGGACAAAAGCATCTTTCTTTATTACCCCTTCACTTACGCGACAACCAGCAACTCGAATGCCCTTGCCAACTGTAAACAATTGAATAACGTCAGCATAACCAATGAAGTTTTCCTTTCTTTCTGGTGCTAGCTTACCAGACAAAATTTCTTTGATTTCATCGGTAATGCGATAAACCACACTGTGGTAACGAATATCAACACCAGATGCACGTGCCATATCACGAACCATAGAATCCGCACGAACGTTAAAGGCAACGACTATTGCACCAGAAGCCGCAGCAAGACGTATATCACCTTCTGTAATCTGACCGACGCCAGAAGATAATACCTCTACCCCGACTTTATCAGTATTGATTTCTTTTAGCATATCACTAATAGCTTCTACACTACCTTGAACATCAGCACGTAAAACAATTGGCAATATTAATTTCTTGTTAGCATCACGCTTTGCAAACAATTCTTGCAGAGAAGAACGCTTTACCGCATTCGCTTTATCCTTTGCCTTTTGAACACGATAATTTGCAACTTCACGTGTTTGTGCCTCGGTTTCCATGACGTGCAATTCATCACCCGCACTTGGGACAGCATTCAGTCCAAGCACTACCGCAGGTTGCCCTGGTTTTACCGATTTTACTCGTTCACCAGCGGAATTAATTAAACCGCGAACACGTCCAAATGTTTCACCAACAACAAACACTTCGCCTATTTTCAGCGTCCCTTGACGCATCAAAACCGTTGCAGTTGCACCAAGGCCACGTTCCATTTTTGCTTCTACTACATAAGCAACCGCCGGCATGTCTGGATCCGCTTTCAAATCCATTATACCTGCCTGTAATAAAATGGCTTCTTCTAACTTCTCTAACCCTATATGTTTCGTTGCAGAAATCTCGACACATTGAACATCACCACCTAATTCCTCGACCTGCACTTCTTGTTGCAGCAAATCTGTCTTTACACGCTGTGGGTCTGCATCAGGTAAATCAATCTTATTTATCGCAACAATAAACGGTACTTTCGCAGCACGAATATGATTTATAGCCTCTATCGTTTGCGGCATTATAGAATCATTCGCAGCAACAACCAATACTACAATATCTGCTATTTGTGCACCACGCGCACGCATTGCAGTAAACGTTTCGTGACCAGGCGTATCCAAAAACGTTATCATTGCACCTGATTTCGTCTTCACTTCATACGCAGAAATGTGTTGTGTAATACCACCGGCTTCCCTTGCAGCAACATTCGCATGACGAAAAGCATCCAATAAAGAAGTCTTACCATGGTCAACGTGCCCAACAACCGTTACAACAGGCGGTCTGGACTGCAAATGTGCAGGGTCAGGTTGACGCTCTAACTGGTCAGCATAAGGTTTAACATCAACACGCTTTACCTTCGCACCGAACTCGCCAGCAATAAGCTCTGCAGTATCTGCATCAATAGATTGATTCTGGGAAACCATCATTCCCATATCCATCAATTTTTTGATTACATTACCTACTTTCTCTGCCATAGCAGCAGCCAAGTCTTTTACCGTTATAGTATCCCCAAGGGTAACAACATGTTCCACCTTCTGTGGTGCGGTAAATACAGCCCTGGCCTTTTCACGAAAACGCTTTAAAGAAGCTTCTGACCGGCGTCTGTTCGCACCGCGTAACCCTATCTCGTCATCATCATCACCGTCACCCCCGATAACAATATCATGCAATGATATTTTCCCGGTCTTTTTAAATTCTTTTTTAGAATTCGCGTACTTAGACGGCTTCATCATATCTGCGTCTTCATCATCTCTGTTCTGTCTGGATTTCTGCGAAGATGAAGAAAATTGCTTCTTTGGTGATGAAGTGTTCTTTTCAGCAGGTGCTTCCTGTGTTTCTTCTGTGGCGACATTTTCACGGGCAGCTAACTGTTCCTTAACCTGTTCGTACTCTTTGTTTTCACGAGCTATTTCAGCTTCGCGAGCGGCACGCTGAGCAGCCTCTTCTGCGGCACGCTTTTGACGTTCTTCCTCGCGCGCTTTGGCCGCAGCCAATACAGCACGCAATTTTTCATCAGCCGCATTTTTTGGCGTTGCAGGCGCTTTCGGTTCTTCCCGCAGTTCCTTGCTGCCAGGTGCAACAACGCGACGACGGCGTTCTACAAACACCGAGTCACCTTTTTTGCTCTGCACTGCGTCTATAGTTACAGATTTTCCAAGTGTTAATGTCGCCATAAAACATACTCCGTTAATTTTTACTCTTCACCCTGTGTGATCCCATAAGCCAGTTCACGAGCCTTCATTATTACTCGACCCGCTAAACGTTGACTCATCGTATCTTCACCTAAAATTTCTATCAGCTCATCCGTCGACAAATCAGCCAAGTCTTCCAAAGATTTTATACCTGCTTTACCTAACTCCATTATAATCGGACGCTTGATAAAGTCAAAGTTCAATAAGTCATCTTGCATACCCAATTTGTGACCTTCTTCTTTGTACTCTTCTTCCTTGCGAGATAAATATGCTTTCGCACGATTCTGCAATTCTGTGGCCAACTCTGCATTGAAACCTTCAATGCTTTGCAGTTCGCTAACGTCAACAAATGCTATTTCTTCTATCGTTCTGAAGCCTTCAGTTATCAATAAGTGCGCCAACATTTCATCAACATCTAACGCCCCAATGAACAATTCTGTCTTTTCTTTTACTTCTTTTGCACGACGTTCTTGTTCTTCTGCCTCGTTCATAACATCAATATTCCAACCAGTTAGCTGAGATGCTAAACGGACATTCTGACCACGACGCCCAATCGCCAAAGACTGCTGATCTTCATTAACAACAACTGCTGCACTACGCGTGTCTTCATCAACAATGATTTTTGCGACTTTTGCTGGCTGCATAGCATTAACAATAAATACAGCTGGATCTTCTGAATACAAAATCACATCAATCTTTTCACCATGGCATTCATTTATAACAGGTTGAATACGGGTCCCCTTAATACCAACTGTCATACCAACCGCATCAATAGATGGATCTTGTGTTTCTACTGCTATTTTGGCGTGACTGCCTGGTGCGCGGGCAACAGATTTAATTTTGATTATGCCTTCATAGATTTCTGGTACTTCCTGAACGAATAATTTTTCCATAAACATAGGATGTGTACGTGTTAAAAATATCTGCGGACCAGAATTAGAACGCGCAACGTCCATTATCAAAGCACGAACCCTGTCACCGACCGCTAAACGTTCACCAGGTATCAATTCTGTGCTTTTGATATAACCTTCTGCCTTGCCATTTATATCAACAAAAACATTACCAAATTCAATACGCTTTACTACGCCACTGACAATATCACCTATATTGTCTTTGAATTCTTCATATTGACGTCCCTTTTCTGCGTCACGTACGCGTGCAGTCATAATCTGTTTTGCAGTTTGAAACGCCATACGACCAAATTCTGGTTCTGGTAGTGGGTCTTCTACAACATCACCTACTTTCGCATCTTTTGAATACTTCTTTGCTTTTTCAACAGTTAACATCGTGTTTGCATCGTATTCATCACCCTTTGATTCCGGAGACTCTATAACCTCAAACAAACGCTTTACATGTATTGAACCATTCTTACGATCAATTTCAGCCGTTATATTAAATTCTTCACCGTATTTATGTTTCGCAATTTTTGCAATGGCTGCCTCTAACGACTCTATAACAATTTCACGATCAATCTGCTTTTCTTGTGCCAAAGAATCAATTGCTAGCAACAAATCTTGACGTGGCATAGAAACAAAAGACATCATTTTCTCCTTCGTTTTGTTTTTTATGTCTCTTACTAAAAGAGCGGGGTTTTTCAACCCCGCTCTTAAAAAACTTTTAAGAACGTACTTATTATATACCATCGAATCGAAAAAAATCAAGAATTTTCTAATTAATACCATTTAAACTGCGCAAATTCATAAATATGATTTGACGGTTTTGCTTTTGGGCTTTATACTGCGAAATATGAGAATACTAAACAGATATTTTACGCGCCAATTAGTCGCGATTTTTATAATGCTGTTACTTGTTTTAACAGGACTTGCATGGATGTTACAAATAATGTCCATGATGAAATTTCTGCTAAATTATGGCGTAGACATAACCAGCTTTTTAGGTATGACTATGCTGATGATACCTTTCATCGTATCCATCATAATTCCTTTTGTAACTTTCATAGCTATAATATTTGTTTATAACAAGCTTATATCTGATAATGAAATTACTGTAATGACTGCGTCTGGGTTGTCTCCAAGACAATTGGCACGTCCAGCTTTGATATTGGCTTTGGTTCTTACTGTGTTGCATTTTATGCTGAATGTATGGGTCGTACCAAAAACGCAAGCAATGTTTTATTCTACACAGTGGAATTTACGGTATGGATTGGCACATTTAAAACTACAAGAATCTGCATTCACTCAGCTGGCAGACGGGCTGGTTGTGTATGTAGATAAAGTGTCTGGGCATGATTTAAGTCAGGTAATGCTTTCAGATATGAGGGACAAAGACGCCCCAATGACAATATTTGCAGAAAAAGGTAAATTAGTTTCTACTGACAGGGGTTTGTCTATTGTTATGACAAACGGTTCGTTACAAGCAAAAGGCGACACTTTAACAACTGGTACTTTTGATAAGTTTGATATGGACCTTAACGTGGCCGACAAAGAAGGTGAAAATTCGTTCAAAGTACGCAGAGTACCAACATCAATACTGGTGAAGTCCGTACTAGATTCTCCGACGGAAAAACAACATAAGATGGTGTTGGCAGAACTGTCATCTCGATTCTTTGGACCAATTATGAACTTGATATTGGCTGCGTTGTGCGCAACTATACTGCTTCGATCATCGCTATTGCGGCGTCGGGCCAGCTTTGCACCAGCGTTGGCTGTTGCAGCAATGGCCGCTGTTATGTCTCTATACATGTCTACATCTAATATGATAGAAAGTGTAACAGACTTTATTCTATTGCTGCTTGGTATATTAGTTGTCTTATTTGGGGTATTGTTCGTGTTATTTAAAAAATGAAAAAAGCTAACCTAATTTTTTTCGCATATTTTGTTCCGGTCGTGTCATACGCCGCTTCTGTGGATATAGAAACGCCAAAAACTATAACATCTGAAAAAATAGAATATGACGTAAAGACAGAAACAATAAAGACATCTGGAGAAACCGAAATTGTTAACCAAACGGGACAGCGCATGACGCTGACTGATTCTTACCTATCAAAAAATGGTGATAATTTATCTGGTAGTGACATAAAATTATGGTTAGGGGATCACGTATATATAGAATCTGATAATATCGTCCACGAAGGCGATAAAACCATTGCTTATAATGCTATGTTTACCGCCTGTGATGATTGCGACGCGTATGGTGATGCTTGGGAAATAAGAACAGCAAAAATCATCCACAACATGGATGATAAAATGTTAATGTTCTTTAACCCCGTTTTGTGGACCTACAATATTCCTGTATTTTGGTTGCCATTTTTCGAAATGCCTGACCCTAGCGTAAAGTACAAAACTGGTTTCTTGATGCCTGATTTTGGTTCTACAAATAATATGGGAACCCAGATTAATATACCATTATACGTGAATTTTTCAGATTATCACGACATGACGTTCACAACGTCTTATTTGACTCAAGAAAATCCATTGTTCCAGTTAGAACACCGACTTAATTTGGATCATTCAGAGTATCGTACGCATGGCGCCTTTACACACAACCGTGCCGGCGAAAACCGTTGGTATATATTTAACAATGATGTAATAGAACTTGGCGAATACGCAAGAGCTACTGTTTTCTTAGAGCGCGCATCAGATAAGACATTTATGCAAAAATATGGTTTTTATGACGATCAACCGTATTTGGATTCTGGGGCAAAGCTTGAGCTTTTTGGTCAATCAAGCTATGTTGTCGCTGACGCACACATATTCCAAGAATTAAGACAATCTACGGGAAATCATACAGCTCCGTCTGGAAATATATTGCCAAACATACGTGGAACTTATCAAACAGCCCCGTTGTTTAAAGAAACCTACCTTACATTTGATGCAGACGTTCTTGGTATTTCTGGGGACGGCAGTATGTCACAACGTCTGATTGGCGACGCACGAATTGTGTCCCCATGGACGCTATGGGGTGGGAACAGAATAACTGCCAGTTTGTCTGCAAGATATGACGTATATAATTTTAATAATACAGAATTAATAGATAATTCTGAATATTCTGGCTTGAAAGACAGATTCTTGCCAAGTGGTTATGTGGAATGGAGTTTGCCTCTTTTTAAGCCATCTTCTAACTGGACACAAGTAATCGAACCCAAAGCACGAATGACCATAATGCGGAAAACAGATGAAGAACAATTTTCACTAAATAATGATTCCGCTGGGACATTTTTATCTGACACCACTCTGTTTTCTGACAACAGGTTTGCGGGTCTAGATTTGTGGGAAAATGGCACTTATGCAGACTATGGTGTTCGGTATTCAGCCTTTAATACAAAGGGACAAACTTTTGAATTATTCCTTGGCCAGACGTATGATTTTTATGATCGTGTAGATACAAATCCTAATAGCGGCTTCCATGACGGGGCATCTGATTATGTTGGAAGAATTAGTTACAATAATTCTAAATGGATAAATATATCCAGCCGGTTTAGACTGGACCAAGAAAACTTGTCTTTGCGCCACATGGAAACATCTGCTTATCTATGGAAGTCTAAAAACTTTATAAATATTGGTCATATATGGTCTCAGCAATTTATCGATGAGTTTACTATGGGTGATAGCATAAACGAAATAAATGCAGGAATAGGAATACAACTGACTGAGCGTTGGTCTGTACGTTTTAATGCGATTTATAATGCGACCTATGACCATTTCCAAAGACATACTGGTGGCATATTCTACACCCACCCTTGCTATTATTTATCACTACAATATCGTCGTGATAACGCAATAAAAAACGACTATGTTGGAAATACAACTTATCAGTTTAAATTTGGGATGAGTATTAATGGGCAAAGGTATTAAAAACGGGAGATAAAATATATGAGGAAAATTTTTACTGCAGCTATGTTATTTTGCTTTACATTACCTGCATACTCTGCGTCCATAGTTGCATCTGTCAATGGAACCCCTATAACGGATGCAGATATAACAGCACGAACAACATTAATGGCCAAGCAAGGCAACACTTCTACAAATAACCGTCAAATTGCGCTACAAAACATAATTGACGATAACGTAAAATTGGCTTATGCAAAAAATTTCAATGCCGTGCCAGACGATGAAACAGTGGAAAAAGAACTGAAAAAGATGAATCTTGGCGAGTTATCTGAAACAGAAAAGGATATGGCAAAATCAGCTATGCGTGCAGAAATTGCTTGGCAAATAATCGTCGCTAGGACCATTTTACCGACAGTAGAAATCACTGATGCAGATATAGCCGCAGAACGCACAGAAATAGCCAAGGAACAGGGTTTACCAATAGAAATGACAATCATAAGGCTGATTGATATTCCTGCGGATGTTGCAGCAAAACTGACAAAACCATCTAGTTGTGACGATGCAATGCAAATGGCAAGAGACCTTGGTGGTGCACCACAAAAATTTACAGCCTTACAATATGAATTGGCTCAGGATGTACGTGAACGCGTCGCGGCATTGCCAAAATTAACGTGGTCACCTGTTGTAGATAGATCAGTATTTTTGGTTTGTGATACAAAAAAGACAGCTGAATATGGAAAGTTGGATGATATGATAGAACAAAATGCTTTATTTAAGCAATCTATGTTCATCGCAGACCAGCAATTGAAACAACTGCGCCGTAAAGCAGTTGTAGTTATAAATGACGATAGATATAAATTATGAAACCTATTTTATTTAATTTTACTGATGCTGAACTGGCCGATTTTGTTATAAAAATGGGGCAGCCAAAATTTCGAGCAAAGCAAATTCGAGAATGGTTAAATCGTGGTGCGCCAGATTTTCAATCTATGAAAAATCTGCCAGAAAAATTAAGAGCAGAATTAGATGCCAGCGCACAGACTTTACCTGTTCGTATAATAAAAAAATTGGAATCTTCTGACGGCCAAACAACAAAGTTTTTATTAGAACTAAATGATACCGAACAAATAGAATGCGTATTAATGCGTACAAGTTATGGAAATAGTGTATGCGTAAGTTCACAGGCTGGTTGCGCAATGGGTTGTAAATTCTGTGCCAGTACATTACTTGGGTTGAAACGTAATCTAACCGTAAACGAAATTTATTCCCAGATTTTAACTGCTCAGTGGGAATTGCGTAACGATAAATTTTCTGACAAACCAATTCGTCCAAATGGCGATGCTAATAACGGTGATGTTTCCCATATAGTCATAATGGGCACGGGCGAGCCTTTACAAAACGTAGAAAACGTCATCGGTTTTATAGAACGCGCAAATTCTGATATGGGCATTGGGTGGCGAAAAATTACGGTTTCAACATGCGGAATTGTTCCCGGCATCAAGGAATTAACAAAATGGGGACGACCAATAAACTTGGCAATATCTTTACATGCCCCAACAAATGAATTACGCAGTCAGATTATGCCTATCAACAACAAGTATAAATTGGAAGACGTGTTAGATGCCGCATTTGAATTCTCGGGACTGCATAATCGTCAGTTGATGATAGAGTATATATTGCTTGGAAAAAAGAACTCTGACGGGGAAACGGAACTACTAAATTGTACACCAGAATACGCTGAAAAATTAGCCGCTTTATTAAAAGGTAAAAACTGTATGGTAAATTTAATACCTTGGAATGCAGTTGACGAGCGCGATTTCGCTTCACCTTCTGGAAATGCCGTTCACAGATTTCAAGATATTTTAATTAAAGATGGTATTCACACTAGAATCAGACGCGAACGCGGTCAAGATATAGGTAGTGCTTGTGGGCAATTACGTTTAAATAACGCAAAAAATAAAAATTAAGCCTACGTTGTAACTCTACGTGAATATACACGTACAGAGTATAGTTTGCAGTTATCACAAACAAACCCGCTTTTCAGCGGGTTTTGTTTTACTTATTTGGAATAATTTTAATTTCTACTCTGCGGTTCTGTTGACGCCCCTGCGCTGTTGAATTAGACGCAATCGGATTTGATGAACCTAAGCCCATTATCTCAAATCTTGACGCCTTTACACCCTGACCCTGCAAGTATGCGGCAACAGCATTTGCACGTTGCTGTGACAAAGTTTGGTTATATTCTGCCGTACCTGTACTATCTGTATAACCTAGCACCATTACCGTTGAATCATCGTACTTATTCAAAACCTTTGCAACAGAATTCAATGTCGCATAGAACCCAGCGTTTATATCAGAAGAATCCGTCTTAAATGTAATGTTACCAGGCATAATCAAACGAATACTATCCCCATCACGAACAACACTGACACCCGTAGACGCTAATTCCTGACGCAATTCAGCCTCTTGCACATCCAAGTAATACCCTGTGCCACCACCAATTGCTGCACCAGCTAAACCACCAACCAAAGCCCCAGCACCGTGATTATTTGATACCAAAGCACCTGCCGCCGCACCAGTTGCCGCACCAATCGCGGTTCCCCATACTGCTTTAGATGTCTGAGCCTCGCCCGTATATGGATTAACCGTTGCACATGCGCTTAACATCGAAACTATACCAAGTAATACAAAAAGTTTTTTCATACATTTGTCTCCTTTCTATCGTAAGCCTATTGTAAACATATTATAAAAATAATTCAAAAAAATATTATAAAAAAAACCGCCATAAGGCGGTTAAAATCTCTGGTGGATGCCCGGGGACTGCTTCGCCACCTGGCAAAATCGCCCGACGGCGACCGGCGTGTTTCCGCCTTTTTGCTGCGGTTCAAACCCCTTTGTTCGGGGGTTTTCGTCCCCCAATCAAAAAATAAAAATATAACCGCCATAAGGCGGTTAAAATCTCTGGTGGATGTTGAGGGACTCAAACCCCCGACCCTCTCGGTGTAAACGAGATGCTCTAATCAACTGAGCTAAACATCCAAAACAGTGGCTGAATAATAAAACATTTTTTCCCACTTGTCCAGTATTTTATTCTGGCATCGGCATACCAGCTGTTGCTTCACCCATTACACGGTCTATCAAATCGTCAGCTTTTGCCTTTGCATCGTTGTATGCAGCGAAGATTAATTTCTCTAAAGCATTGGCACCTTGACCCATTACGTCATCTTTGATCTTTATATCAACCAAATCATATTTCCCGGTCATATCCATGATTACTGCACCATTATCAGCAATACCTTTTACATGCATAGATGCTAATTTTTCCTGTGCGGCTGCAACTTTGTCCTGTAAAGCACTGGCCTGCGCCATCAAAGCTTCCATATCCATGATTACTGTCTCCTTTTCAAGAGTAAATACGCCCCATTAACAGGGGCGCATTCCTAATTATTTTTCGATTTCTTTTCCTGTTTTCTGATCGATACCAACCATTGACATACGAGTTTTACCACGTTTGTCGGCACCTAAGTATCTTACATATACTTTGTCGCCCTCTTTTATCTTGGTATCTTCTATCTTTGCGATTCGTTCACCAGTGATTTCAGAAATATGAACCATTGATTCAAAACCGTTCAAGATTTTTACAAACAGCCCAAAATCTTTAACACCAGATACAACCCCAGGGTATATCACACCGACCTCTGGTTCTGCAACAATGTCTTTAATACGCGCTATCGCTGCATCCGCGTCTTCCTTTGACGTTGCCATAATCTTAATCGAACCATCATCAGCTAAATCAATCTGTGTGTTCGTTTCGCGGGTCAAAGCTTGTATCACAGCCCCACCCTTGCCTATTACATCGCGAACTTTATCTGGATTGATTTTCATTGTGTATGCCTGTGGGGCATATTCTGACAAATGCTTACGTGGGGCTTTGATTGCTTTTTCAATCTTACCCAAGATATGCATACGCCCTTCTTTCGCCTGTGCCAGCGCATGTTCCATGATTTCAAACGTTATTGATGTGATTTTAATATCCATCTGCAACGCAGTAATACCATGGTCTGTACCAGTTACCTTGAAGTCCATATCACCTAAGTGATCTTCATCGCCCAAGATATCTGTCAAAATCGCGTAATCATCGCCTTCTTTAATCAAACCCATAGCAATACCTGCAACTGGACGCTTCAAAGGAACACCACCGTCCATCATCGCTAATGTTGCACCGCACGTAGTTGCCATAGAAGACGAACCATTAGATTCCAAAATATCTGATACTACGCGAATAACATAGTCAAATTCAGAACGGCTTGGAACCATTGGATGCAATGCACGCCATGCCAAATTACCGTGACCAATTTCACGACGCCCCGGGGACTTTAAGCCTTTGCATTCACCCACGGAATAACCTGGAAAGTTATAATTTAAGATAAAGTCGCGTTCTTCATCACCATCCAAAGACTCAATTGGCAACGCATCTTTACCACCACCCAGTGTCAAAGACACCAAAGCCTGTGTTTCACCACGTGTGAACAAAGCAGAACCATGTGCACGTGGCAAAACGCCCAACTCAATTTCAATCGGGCGAACTGTCTTATTGTCACGACCGTCAATACGTGGCTTGCCAGCCAAAATATTGCCACGCATAATACGTGCAGTCAGATTTTCAATAATTTCATCAGCCCAAGATTCTAATGTAGATGTTGCCGTTGTTGTTTCTGGGAACAATTCTGGAATGCGCGCCTTGGCTTCGGCATGAATATTGCCCAAAGTTTCCAGACGAACCAACTTTTCTTTAATTTGCAATGCAGATTCTACTTCACCAGCAAAAGATTCAAAATCTTTCTCCATCGCAACATATTCTGCAGACTTTTCTGGAACAGCCCAACGTTCTTTTCCAGCCTTTGCGGTCAATTCGTTAATTGCATTAATAACCGTCTGCTGTGCATCAAAACCAAATTTAACTGCGCCCAATGTTGTTGCTTCATCTAATTCACCGATTTCTGATTCTACCATCAGAACTCCGTCTTTGGTCGCTGCAACGACTAAGTCCATTTCAGAATCTTCTGTCATTTTCTTAGAAGGATTTAAAATGTACTTACCATCCATATAACCAACACGTGCCGCCCCAATTGGTCCTGCAAAAGGCACCCCTGACAAAGCCAATGCTGCAGATGATGCAATCATAGCCAAAATATCAGGCTGATTTTTCTTATCATAAGAAAATACCTGCGCAATTATTTGAACTTTGTTCTTAAATGTTTCTGGGAACAAAGGACGAATAGGACGGTCAATTAAACGAGCTATCAATGTTTCACCCGTAGAAGCCTTGCCTTCGCGTCTATCACGAGATCCTGGAATACGACCAGCAGATGCGAATTTTTCCTGATAATCAACCGTTAACGGAAAGAAATCCTGCCCTTCTACTGCTGTTTTTTCTGCACAAACTGTCGCCAAAACCATCGTACCACCCATAGTCGCTAAAACAGAACCATTTGCCTGCTTTGCCATACGACCAGTTTCTAAGCGCAACACTTCATCACCATAAGGTACTTCTACCACAACAGGATTGTTCAAATGCGTTTTTTCATCTTTGTTAAATAAACCAAATAACATATATTTCTCCATTTTCTAGTTCTAATAAATGCGAAGAAAAATCATTCGTTTTTGCATTCCACAAAAAATGCAAGAAAGAACAATTTCCCCTTCGCACCAAATGATTATAAATTATATTTAATTCTTTGCAATTAAAAATAAAAAACCGGCAAATGCCGGTTCTTTACTATTTACGCAGACCTAATTTCTTAATCAAATCTTCGTATTCTGCAACATTACGTTTTTTGATGTATGCCAATAATTTCTTACGGCGATTAACCATCAATAACAAACCACGTTTAGAATGCTCGTCTTTGTGATTATTCT
>DVNO01000019.1 GCA_018714345.1 Candidatus Enterousia avicola
CATACTATTCATTGATGAAATTGATGCAATTGGTCAACGTCGTAGTACTCATTCTTATAACGACCAAGACAGAGAGCAGACATTGAATCAGCTTTTGATAGAAATGGACGGTTTTGCGAATGATACTGGAATAATTGTTATAGGTGCAACAAACCGTGCCGACATGTTAGATCCAGCTTTGCTGCGTCCAGGACGTTTTGACAGACAAGTTTATATAGAACTACCTGATTTATCTGGTCGTCGAGAGATATTGGATTTGTATGCAAAGAAAGTGAAAGTGTCTTCTGATGTTAACTTACAGGATTTAGCACGTGGTACGACTGGTTTTTCTGGTGCTGATTTAGAGAATTTGTTAAACGAGGCAGCATTGCATGCGGTGCGTAACGGGCGTAAAGAAATTTCTCAGATAGATGTAGAAGAGGCTCGTGATAAGATTTTAATGGGACCACGCAAGGTAAGAAAAATGCGTCCAGAGGATATAAAGCTAACCGCTTATCACGAAGCAGGGCATGCGTTTGTTAGCATGATGTATTCTGATATAACGGACCCGATACACAAGGCCACCATTATTCCGCGCGGTCGTGCGCTGGGTATGGTTCAACACTTGCCTATTGATGATAAAGTTTCTATGACAATAGCAGAGGTTCGTGCAAACCTTGCCATAGACTTAGCGGGGCGTAGTGCAGAAGAAGTATTCTTTGGTTCTGATAAGATTACGACCGGGGCTGAAAGCGATATAGCAATGGCTACTCGTCTGGCACGTTATTCTATAACAACGGCAGGTATGTCTAAAAAAATAGGTTTAGCGGCTATTAATCAGGTTAATTCTTTGGGAACGCGCAGCGCACTAGAAAATGCTTCTGAAAAGACAGCCGAGATGGTGGACGATGAAGTTCGTGCATGGTTAGATTCTGCCCATGCTGATGCGACAAGGTTGTTATCAAAGAACAAAGAGACTGTTCGTAAGCTTGCCGAAGAATTACTAGCCAAAGAAACATTAACTGGCGATGAAATAAAAGAAATAGTCTTTGGTAAAAAATCGGCTAAAAAGACTAGTACAAAGAAGACGGTAAAAGATTCCAAAAACGATAAAGATGGCGGTAAATAGTATGGAACCACAATTTGAAGTTTTGCATATGCCCCCAGAAAACACCAATTCTCTATTGGTAACGGTTGGTAAGGAAGCGGTTATATTTGACGCATGGGGAAATGCCGTTGACTGGGAAAAATTGTTAGAGTCCAGAGGACTTCGTTTACGTGCCATATATTCTACTCATGGACATGGTGATCATATTTCTGCTGCGCCTTTTTTAGCAGAGAAGTACGATGTTCCATGGTATATGAATAGCGAAGATAACGTATTGATTGATTGGTCTAATGGTTTGCTTAAATATTTTGGTCTGCCTTTGATAGAAGGGGACTATCGTCAACCGACGGACATTGAAGCGGGGGATATAGAGGTTTTGCCAGGGGTACATGTAGAAGTAATAGAAACGCCGGGGCATACTCCTGGTGGTTTAGCATATTTCTTCCCAGATTTTGGGATTTTGTTAACTGGTGATACTTTGTTTAGAGATGGAATCGGAAGGTATGATTTACCTGGTGGGGATGTTAATGCGTTATTACAATCTGTTTCTAAGTTATATGAGATGGGATTGCCAGATGATACATTTGTTGTACACGGTCATGGTATAGATTCTGTCATAAGCGATTTAAAACGAGACAACAAATATTTTTCGAACCAATAATAAAGTCTAATCTAATAACAGTTAGTTGCTTTCGTCTGAGTCTATTCATAATTACAGACAGACACAAAATTAAACGTTCCTATTGTGTCGGTTATGCTTGTATTTGAAGGTATATAGCACTGATTAATTGATGTCGCACCAGATGTTTCTGTAGTGCCGTATACATTTCCTATGCTGGGGCATCTTTCACAGGTGTTCCCAACTTTATAGTATCCCTTATTACATTTACAATCAGCTATAGTTTGGCTACCAGCTGTACTGGTTGAGTTAGCAGGACACTTTGTACAGACACTACTGTCACTTGTTATTACACCGTAATATCCAGAATAACATTCACAATCTTTTACAGATGTGCCTTGACGATGAATTGGCACCATTGAGTTAGCCGGGCACTTTGAGCAAACACTATTTTCATCTCTTATATTTCCGTAATAACCAGTATTACATATGCAACCAGTTATACTTGTGGTTCTATCTGGACTGTCAGAATTGGCGGGGCAGCTTACGCAAGGAATGCCAGCCCCAGGGTTCCCGTATTTCCCAGATGTACAGTACGAGTATTCGCAGGTGTAAGCAGTGAACGTGCTGCATACGTTACTAGGAATTCTACCAGGAAGAGATATACTTTGATCGTCGGTAATTCCAGGACAGTAACTTTCTTCTACGTTACATGTAGAACTTACCAGCATATAGCCATTTTTAGTATCGCAACTACCACACGTTTCTATACAGAAATCAGAGCCAGGATAATATCTATACGTAAAACCAGTGCAATTCTTGCCAAGTCTGATAGCGTTTGAGTAATCAAACCCGCTCGGGCATCCGGGTGCAAGTGTGCAGGGCAAAGCTATGTTTGGGTATAGACAGAACAATAAAAAAAGTAAACGTACAGGCTTTGTTTTTCCCATTTCACTCCCCGTTTTTTATATACTAAAAAATAAAATCAATTTCGGCAACTAGTTTTTAAATATCAGTACGCGATTTTTCCCGCTAAGGTCTTTTTCTGCTCTATCAAAAAACCAACCGGAATTAGAAAATATTTTTTTTACTTTTTGCATTTGGCCGTCGCCAATTTCAAGATATATCTTTCCATCGTTTTTTAGCCATTTATTTGCGTTTTTTGCAATTGCTTCATAGGCGGCCAGACCGTTGTCTTTTGCATATAGTGCTTTTTCAGGATCGAATGTCGCCCCAAGGTTTACGCGTGCGTCACCATAAGCTATATACGGTGGGTTTGAAACGATAATATCAAATGTTCCTTTAATAGATTTAGCTTTAAAAAAGTTGCCTTTGAGAATTTTTACTTTGTCTTCTATTCCAAGCTGTTTTATATTATAGCGTGCAACTTTTAATGCACCACGCGAAATATCTAGTCCAATTCCCGTTGCGCCATTTATGTTTTTTACCAGTGACGCTATGATGCAACCGGTGCCCGTCCCCAGGTCTAGTATAGTGGGGGCGGCAGACTCAGAATTAAAGTCTTTTATCACAGCCTCAACTAGCGTTTCCGTATCTGGACGGGGGTCTAAGGTATGCCTATTTGTATAGAACTTAATCCCATAAAACCATTTCTGATGAATTATTTTTGCCACAGGAACGCCACGCTTTAGCAATCGAGAAATTCTATATATATTAAGTTTAGAAAAATTTGTAGTATTCTCAACAACTACTCTTGCGTCATGTGCATTACTAGCACGGGTCAGTATTTCAAATGCTTGATTTATTTCCATAAAGCAATTATAATCCGGCTTATGAAAAAAGCAAAAAATATTCTTGATGTGAATAATATTGCCAAAGCCGTTTTGGGGTTGGCAGTTGTGCTGGTACTAGTCGCGCTAGTTCTCGTTTTTTCAAGACATTTTGGGACAAGCTTTTCTGAAAGCGATGACGAATATAAATCTATAGTTGTTGTTGCGTCAGGGGATACTTTGTCGAAATTGCTTACGGAACAGGGATTTTCTAATGCCCAGGTGTTAGACATAGCAAAAGTCCTGAAGAATGAAGCAGATATAACAAGTTTGCGCGCAAATAGTGATAAGATAGAATTTGTCCGTGCAGACGAGAAAGCGCCAGTTTCGAAAGTGGTTATAGTCCCTTCTCCTTGGCGTCAAATTGAAATTACGTGCGATGCCGATGGGCAGTGGCAATGCCAGCAGATAGATATAAAGCCTGATACACGGGTAGTATATCGTCAGGGCGAGATATTGGACGGTGATAGTTTTTATTTGGCTGGTGGTCGTGCGGGAATTCCAGATGGAATTTTAGCCGAGGTTTATGATTTACTAGCATTTGAAATGGACTTTGAACGAGATGTTCGTGCTGGTCAAAAGTTTTCTGTTTTATACGAAGAAAACTTTGCAGACGGAAAAAAAGTTGATAACGGGCGCGTTCTAGCCATTCAGTTTGAAGCTTTACGTGGTAACGTAAAGATGTACCGCTTTAAAACAGACGATGGCAAGGTCGGATACTATGATGAAAATGGGAACGGGGCGATAAAGTCTTTGAAGAGAACACCTATAAACAATGCAAAGGTTACAAGCAGCTTTTCAAATCGTCGTAAGCACCCTGTGCTAGGTTATACGCGTGCACACAAAGGGGTTGATTTCCGTGCGTCTACGGGAACACCAATACCTGCGGCTGGGGCGGGGCGTGTTGTTGCCCGTGGATATAATAGTGGTCATGGCAATTACATAAAATTACGTCATAACGCGTCTTATGAGACTTTGTATGCTCATATGTCTCGTTTTGCAAAGGGTGTTGTTGTTGGAACGACGGTAAAACAGGGGCAGACAATAGGTTATGTGGGTTCAACAGGGCTTTCTACGGGGCCACACTTGCATTATGAAATAATAAAAGACGGTAAACACGTAAATCCTATGACTGTAAAGTTGCCAGCCATCAGTAACCTTGGCAAGAAAGATAAAGAACGTTTCTTAGAATATAGAAAGATTTTGGACGACGGGATAGAACATCTGTCAGAGCATCCAGAATGGTTTATTCAGCTATAAATATAAAATCTGGCTTATGCCAGATTTTTTTAGGATAAGAAACTTATAAAAAAACGAAGCTTTTATCAATAAGATGTGCCGAATGCCGTTCGGTAAGAATTTACAAAAAATAGTTGACAAACTTATTTTGTGTGTTAATATCTGCCGCAGTGAAATAAAAAACAAAAGGATTTATGTATGTCATATTGTGCAAATTGTTCTAACAAAGATAGACACACAGGTAAGTGTGCTTATTCTGGTGATTGTATAATCAAGCAACTTGATTTGGACCCAGAATACATTCCTGCTTTTATTGCTTCTGTAAAAGAAGCCGTTGAAGAGGAAGTAAACGCTAAGAAAGCGAATGAAGTATTGTTTAACCCATTCCAGCGTGGAAACGGGTGTGTTTTACCTGGTGTTTCTGCGAAAGATTTTGTAGTTCGCACACGCTAAGAAAAGGGTTACATAAAAAGCGGCTTTAAAGGCCGCTTTTTTCTTGCTTGATAAGAAATTCTTTTTGTTTAACACCACCTGCTGCAGAATAGCCGCCGATTTTTCCGTCGCTACGTATAACACGGTGGCATGGGATGAGTGGCGGCATGGGGTTTTTCCCAATAGCATTTGCGACGGCACGGACTGCATTTTTATGTCCAGACATTGCGGCGACCTGTGCATACGTACGTGTCTCGCCATACGGGATCCTTAGTAGGGCTTTCCATACATCGTGTTGAAATTTTGTCCCAGGCAGTTTATCGATGTCGCCATCTGTTATTTTATTTTGCATTTTTTAGGCTTTTTCTTTTTAGGTATTGGCAAAATTTGTGCCAATAAACGAACTATTTCTACGGACAAGTCGGAATTTTCTATATCAAGGATATAGTGTGGGCGCGCCCCTTTAAATGGAATACCAATATCTGGTATTATTCCATAGGAACTAAATAAGCTTAGTGTTTCAGGAAGTTGCTTTACATATACGGTATCATCACATATTAGCAGTACGGGGCGTTGGTTGCAAAACAGCATATAATCGCCAAACATTTTTCGGTAGGTAACGTCATCAGAAGCCGAAGCCACCTGATCATAAACGAAGTCCATAAAATATTTACTTGATGCCATGGTGTCATGGTATAAAACCGATGAAAGTTTTTCAACAAAATTGATTTTTTATTTCCCGCATATTGTGT
>DVNO01000020.1 GCA_018714345.1 Candidatus Enterousia avicola
ATGAGGCCCCGTTGTGCGTCCAGAATTCCCCGTTTCAGCAACTTTACACCCCGCTTCAACCCGTTCCCCTTTTCTTACGGTAACTTTACTTAAATGACAATAGACTGTCTCATATTTGTTACCATGCTCTATTTTTAACCCATTTCCACAGCTGCTATCCGTCCAAACAGAAGATACTATCCCAGAAGCAGGTGAAAACACACTTGTGCCGATAGAAGCAGAAAAATCTACCCCCTTATGTGTAGATGGCTGTCCTGTTACAGGGTGTATTCTTGAGCCAAATCTTGATGTTATTCTTGGGTTGCCTAGCAATGGTATTCCAAACGGCATTATCTGATTCTCCGGAATGTTCGAGTTCACAGGCGAGCATCTTGGCTTCACAGGCTGACTTAAAGGCTGCTGCGGTTGCGTCCATTCATGCGCAGACTGCACAAATTCTGAAATTTGTTGCACAGGCTGTTCAGTGTTTTGCGACTGTTGCTGGTTCAAGTATTGTTGCGCCCGCGCCCATGCCTGTGCTGTGTGTTCCTGGGCTATTCTAATATCTTCGTCTATCGTAATACCTGGGTATAAACATCCAGAAATACAGCGACCGTCTGTATCGTACAAAGTTTCCCACGGTTCGTAACCGTCTTGTTGCAACTGTACATCTTGAATAAAACTCAAATCTTCGGCTGTCTTCGGAAAAGAGGTAGGTTGCAACAAGCTGGCTGCCTGCAACGTGCCACTTGATACAATTAATATAAAGACACCTATTAACCTGATATTTTTCATTACTGCCTGATTATATCAGATTTATAAGAACTTTTAAAATGCAATCTTTAACTTGGCCATAATTATATTATTCATATAATCCTTTCTCATGTTGAACATATATTCTATACCAGCCGTAAAATATTCATTGTAAAAATTTAAACCCAACCCTGCTTTTAAATGTGCTTTTTCTGGTGCCTCTACTGGTATGTTGTAAAACTGATTATCAATAAGCTGTACATGCAACTCATCTGAACCGTGGCTGATTATGTCATAGCCACCACCTAAATGTAATGTTGGTCTGACGACAAAATCTGATCCTATGAAATCAAAGCTTAAATCTATACCCGCAGACGTTTCCATCATGTTATACCACCAATCTCCAAACTCCTGTGCGACATCGTCTATGTACTTATCTGCCGTTACCAATAAGTATTTAATTTTTATTTTAGGCACCATTGAAAAATTACCGCGCAACATTCTAATGCCCAAATTCATTTGGCCTGCATAAAAATAGGTGTCATAAGTTCCACCATCAGTAATGTTAAAAATCGTTTTATCTATATTCCAACTAGTATGGCCCGCATTTAAACCAAAATTCATAAACAAGCCAGTATCAGCCAAATATTGAGAAAATATCGTTATGCTATTTCCAGTCGCATCTGAATATACTTTTGTATCCTGAGTATCGGTCATAGAACGAGTATATTCAACCCCAAATAACCAACCATTTGCAAAAAAGCTTTTCGCATTAACACTAAAACCTGTATTTTTCGTTTTAAAATCACCGTTATTCCCGCCACTATAATCAGAAAAAGACCCGAAAATTTTACCGTCAACAACTACGCTTCGTCTGCCATAATTACAATATGGTAGATTATCAGTACAAGAATCTCGTCTTGCCACCAGTGGTTGATTTATCACATTAAAAGCTTGGTCAACATGATCGTTTACCTCGTATAATGCCATCGCAGTACTATTAAACCCCAAGACAGATATTGCATTTAGGTATTGCGAAACATCACTTGTTTGCACGCTGTTAATATAATTTGCAACATCAGCCCCAGGTCCAAAATCAGAAAATATACCAGCCCAAGCCTTGGCAGTGTCTAGTAAATAATCAGGCATACCAACAAATACACTATTTGATACAGTGGCCGCAGTCGCGTTACAGCAAAATAACAACATAGAAATAGTTAAAATATTTTTCATGATGACGCGCCCCGTTTTTTGTTTATAATATGTCTTAAAAGACTCTTTTTTAACAGGAAGCATTTACTATGAACAAAGTCAAAACCGTATATGACCACATAAAAAGCAACAATATAAAAACCTTTTTATTGGTACTTTTATTCCCTTTGATATTTATTGCGCTTATATTCTTGTTCACATGGTTTGTTGTACCCGCCGAACAAGCACTACAAACGACCATCGGCGTAGCAATACCAACATTTATTGCCTGCATAGTTTGGTTGTTAATATCATGGGCATTTGGCGATTCTATGATGCTAAATTCAGCTCATGCGCATGAAATCTATGATTCCGACCCAAAGAATCGCGAAATATTTCGTAGTGTAGAAAATGTTGCTATTGCAGCAGGTTTACCTTGTCCACGAGTATACATAATCGACGACGATTCTATGAACGCGTTTGCAACAGGTCGCAGTCCAAAAGATGCTTCTGTTGCCTTAACACGTGGAATAATAAAAAAACTAGATAAATTGGAGCTGGAAGGGGTAATTGCTCATGAAATGGCTCACATTGGTAATCGAGACATTAGGCTAGACATGATGCTGATAACAGGTGTCGGTGTAACTGTATTCGCGGCAGATATTATATTCCGCTTAGCATTAAGTAGCGATAAAAGCAGTGACAATAAAAACAATAGCGCCGCAATACTTATGATGGTATGGCTAGCATTTATGGTGTTTAACTGGATAATCACACCATTGCTAAGAATGGCGGTATCCAGAAACCGCGAGTATGCAGCAGACGCAACAGGTGCCCAGATTACCAGAAACCCACGCGCATTGGCATCTGCACTAAGGAAAATAACAACCGATTCACGTGTGGAATGTCTGGACAAAGTAAAATCTATGGCTGCAGTATGTATTGCCAACCCAAGTGGTCCAAGAGAATTCGTCAGCTCTTTAATGGCAACACATCCACCTGTAGAAAAAAGAATTGAACGTTTAGAATCAATGGGATAAAAAGGAAGCAAAATGGCAAATTTACACTTTCATTACGGAACTATGGGCTGTTCTAAGTCCGCATTATTGGTTATAAATGCATATAATCAGAACAAGAACGGGAACAAAACTGAAATTATAAAACCTAAAATAGACAATAGATTTAGTGAAAACAAAGTCAATTCTAGAATTGGAATATCGGCAGACGCCACAGTTTTGTCTTCTTTAAAGGGCTGGACCCCTGCCCCTTATACAAAGATGGTTCTAATTGATGAAATACAATTTTTTAAACCAGAAGATATCGATATACTGGTAAACATTGCCGACAATCAACCAATAATCATAATGTGTTACGGTTTAATGGTTGATAGCAATGAACATATCTTCCCTGCATCACGCAGATTAATTGAGGTAGGTGCAAAACTGCATCGCATGGAATCTACGTGTCAAATTCCTGGATGTATGCATTTAGCAACCCACCATCTTCGGTTTGATTCGAATGGAAATGTTATCCGCGAAGGCGCGCAAATATCAGTTGGTGACAGCAATTACAAATCAGTTTGTCGCCAACATTTTAACATGATATATCATGGCAAGGGATATTCAGGTAAAGGCAGCAGATAAAAAAGTATATTTTTTCTTGCAATCTGAATAAAAAGATATAGAATATACGAACGTTGCGCCCATGGCTCAATTGGATAGAGCATCTGACTACGGATCAGAAGGTTGAGGGTTCGAATCCTTCTGGGCGCGCCAGTTTTAGCCCCACGTTTTTCGGGGCTTTTTTCTTTCCTTTA
>DVNO01000021.1 GCA_018714345.1 Candidatus Enterousia avicola
ATCACCTGGCCTGATTATGAACGTATGTATAGGGAATTATTGGCCACCCGCAACCCAACTGCGGGACTTGCCTTGAACTCTCTTGACCGCATTTGCCTGTTATGCACTGAAAAATCCGCGCTGCAATGCCACCGCAGGCTCGCTGCGGAATATATTGCATTGCAAATCCCCGACATCGACATTGTGCATTTATAAGCAGACTACACCAGTCCCCAAAATGTTATAACCGATAAACTGAACAGCAAAAAACCACAAATCGGTATCAACAATACCCATTTGCGATATGTTTTGAATAAATAAAATAATAAAAGACACAACATGCATAATATTATCACAATAGATACAATGTCATAGCTGGCCATGCAATTCAGATAAGCCCCATCAATATCAAACGGACACACCCCTGTCCAAATATGATTAAATTTAGAAATTCTGCCAATACACGCTAAATCAAACAAAAAAACATACAGGGCAAAAAATAGACATATAGCTATAACGCAACTTACTATGTGTGATATTTTTTTCATTTTGTGCCTTTGTTTTTTCAGTATTTTACCTTAATAATCAAGTCTTTTCCATTCTTTTTGAACCAATCTGCAAACGCGGGCATTTCACTTGTTAGGTCAATACATCCCGCAGAACCAGGCTCTTCGCCACCATGAATACTAAAACCACCGCGTCCGTATGTATCTGTTTCTTTGGACGGTTCCAGCCAAACCCTATGTTTGCCCCAACCGTGTTCTCCGCCAGGCCAAGATGTATACTTTTTAATCGGTCCATAATCATCTCTATTTTGAAAATCTTTCTTACGCGCAACAATACCACGTTCGGATAAGTTATGTTCACGTTGAAACTTATTAATAGCATTAAATAAGTTTTGATTAGGGTATTGATTTAATTCTTCCGGTGTTTCACCTGCCCTGGTGTCCGGTTCATAAAAACCCAAATCTTGTAATGCTTCTTTCAACCATTTAACATCTTCGGGGGCACTGTTTCTGTTTGATCCCACAATATCACCCAAGTTAGATTCTTGTTCGGGCGCACTTTCAATATCTGCAGCCGATAGACTGCACTTACAATTAGGATGGAATGGCGGGCCAGATATGACTTCTCCATCTACAACCAATGCAACACATCCGCCACACTCACCCCCGCAGTCGATTTCCTTATATGTGTGTTTCGGCTTATTATTTAGATTATCTTTCATTTCTGGCGGTTGTTTATATATACTTACAACCAATTCTCCACGTTCATTCCAAACGGCATCACCCCAATTTGTACTCATAATATCTCCTTTCTATTGCAATAAAAAATCCCCTACGGACGCGGGGAAATAAAAAAAACGGCATCTGCCGTCTAACATTTCATACAGTATTGTAGCATAAATTGCGAAAAAAATCAATACAAACTGGCATCGGGAATTTGGGCAAGGTATATAGTTGTGGGGAGTTTGGGCGGTTTTGGTATAACCGGCGATATACACTGGTAATATCGCTGTCAGAAACCGCCGGGAACGGGGCAAAAAAGAACATCCTGTGGGGTTGCCACGGGATGTCTAATTTTACTGGCGGTGCAAGGAAACTTTTACCTTTGGCATATGAAAGGCCTGCTCCCGACATACGAACGGAACGGTCAAAAACAGGAAAAAACAGGGAATTTCTGCAAAAAACGGTACTTTTGGCAAAGGCGAACAAAACGCAATTATTTCAAAAGAACTTTTTAACGAAGTTCAACAGGCATTGAAAAACAATTCTAATAACAAAACAGAATCACACCGGTCACCAAACTTGTTGTCAGGCAAACTGTTTAACAGTCAAGGCGAACGTTTTATCAACCAAGTTAAAACCAACAAAAATCATACTAAAATACATTACTATGCACAAAAGGGACTTTTTATACCAGCGGCACCGGTTGACGAAGTTGTATCAAATACTATTTCAGAGTTTCTAAATGCCGACCTGTCCCATTTGCCCCCAGATTCAGCAAGTGCATTAAAGTCGGTAAATTGGGCGGCTCTATCGGGCGTACAAAAACGGGACTTTATACAAGCCATAGTTGACAAGGCAATTTTCTCAAACAAGCAACTGATTATCTATTTGGATATATCGCCAAATTCTGTGCGACCATTTATTACAGATGTCTATGTAAATCAGTCAAGCTTACCAATGGAATTTATTACAAACGAACACAGTGTCACAATAACCGTTCCAGTAGTTTTTCGCAGGTATACAAACACTAAATTTAGCGAAGCAAAAACAAGCCTGCTTACAATTACGGAAAACAATAATCTTATCGTCAAGGCATTTGCAACTGCGTGGAAATATAAAGAACTGTATGAACAAGGCATAGGGTCTAATAAAGGACATATGCCCCTCAAAATAACTTGTTTTGAATTGACGACAAATGTAATTAGAACTATTATATTAATCATGAAAACATTTTATTTTGGCTTTCTGGTGGCTTTTATAACACCAACCGTATGTGTAGCAAGCATATATCATGAAATGATACAGCAATGTGATAAAGCTGCTGAAACAGAATTGGAAAATGCGTTATCAACCGTACAAATGACACAAATTATTAACGACCAAAAAAACTGTTATAAAAATGTTGTATACAAAATAATTGATACAGAATATGCAAAGAACAAGCAAAAAATGATGTTAGATTTTGATAACTTTATTACAAATTCTTCTATGGTTACTTATTCTATGCAATATCCTGATGTGTGCACTCCTAATTGTGGAACAGACATTGGATTAAATGCAACAAATGCTGACCTTGAAATAATCAAAGTCTATATTCAACAACTTTTATATGCTTTGCCGGTAAAACAATAAATGTTTAATTATTAAATAGGTTAAATTCTTGCTGCCTGCGATTAGTTAAACCCGCCATTTCCCTGCCACCAGATTTATTCCATGCCATCCATGCAGATTCCAATGTTGGGTATTTTGTATTATGATAATTTGAATCATTTACATATTTTACAACTGTGGAATTAGCAAAGTTTTTTGCGCCTATGTTATACGCCAAAGATACCAATGCATCATATTGATTTTGAGATAGCGGGATAGTTATATTGTCTTTAATTGCACGTTCTGCTGTTGATATGTCTGAACGCAATATTTCGGTTGCTTGTCTTTCTGTGATACCATGCTTAAAGTCTTCATCCGATTTTATCAAATGACCATAACCAATTGTTACACCAGCGGGTAATTCTTTATCTGAATTTACAGGTCTTCCTGTTTTATCATCATAGATAACATGCCGGGCACCGATTTTAACACTGCCTTCAAATCGTTTTAACATATTTATACCATTATCGCTGATTTTCATATTGCTTGCTTCACTTGTTTTATTTTCTTTTTTGTAACCTTTATATACTCTGCTGAAAACAGTTTTATTATTATCATCTAGTTCCTGTTCTTCCACCCAGCAACGACAATTCGGATGAACAGGAAGTTCCGGTATATCGCCCATGTTTTCAAATATTTTCCCATTATGCGATGCGCAATCATCGCAAATACGTTCATCGTCTTCACTGTGCCAAATCCAAATCTTTTTTGCCTCGGTGTGCTCTTCATCATCGTCATCTGGAATGTTTAGTGTATAAACAATCAATTTTTCATTTTGTATATCACCCCAAGGCATTAAAACACGAACATCTATCGTTTCTTCTGTTTCTATAAATTCTGAATAATCGATAGACAGTCCTTTTTCCTCTTCTGTCTCTTCCTCTGCTTCTTGAATCGCATTTTCTATATCTTCTTTTAATTTCTTTTGCGCTTCCAAAAACTGTTCATATGTCATATCATACGGTGGCTCGGTCATTTTACCCGTACTGTCAAATTCAGCCTGACCGGGATATAACAAGTTCATATATTTTGTAGCGCGCACATATGTATCACTGTTCTTATCTGCATATTCATTGCTGTTTATTAATTCGCGTAAAAAATTTGGTATTTTCATTTATATTCCTTTTATCGCAATAAAAAAGCCCGCAATCGCGGGATAAAAAAAATACGGCATCTGCCGTCCTATATTTCACAAGCAATTATACCATAAACACGCATAAAAATCAATACAAACTGGCATCGGGATTTTGGACAAAGTATGCTAGCGTGCGGAAAATGGGAAATTTAAGGAACGATAAGATATACAGTGGTAATACAAGATTAAAAAAGTCCCAGAAAGTGGGACAAAAATAAACCTCACAAGAAATTAGTGGGGATTTATTTATTCCTGGCGGATGGGGAGGGATTCGAACCCCCGGTGGAGTTGCCCCCACAGCGGTTTTCAAGACCGTCGCATTCGACCGCTCTGCCACCCATCCTAAACTTTCTTCTATCTATACCGCCTGTCTTTCAAACCTGCGGTTTTGTTCGCTGCTCGCACCGGACGGTGCTGCTCACCACTCGTTCGCGCTCGACTTCACTTCGTTTGTCTTGCTGACTCGTATGCAAGACCGTCGCATTCGACCGCTCTGCCACCCATCCTAAATTTTTCTCGCCAATTATACATTGTCTCTTTCCTCTTGTCAAATCTTCATTATTAAACTTGCATCAAGTGTTTCCTGTGCTACGATAATAACCCGTAGTTATCATAAAAAAGGTATTCAATATGACTAAGTCTATTCTCGTTACAGGCGGTGCAGGTTTTATAGGTTCTAATTTTGTACCGTATTTCGCAAAAAAATATCCTGATTATACTATCTTCAATTTGGATAAATTAACATATGCTGCAAACCTGGAAAACCTTAGCGAATGCAAAGGTATGCCTAACTACAATTTCATAAAGGGCGATATATGCGATGCTAATTTAGTTAATGATATTTTTAAAGACTGTAAAATCCAAGGCGTAATTCACTTCGCAGCAGAAAGTCACGTAGACAACTCTATAAAAGGTCCAATGACTTTCATAAACACAAACATTGTAGGAACAGCAAACTTACTAGAAGCTGCACGAGAAAACTGGATGGATGCACCATTTAAAACAAAAAAAGGACAAGAACAAAATAGATTTCACCACATCTCTACTGATGAAGTTTATGGTGCACTGGGTGAGTCCGGCTTGTTTACAGAATCAACACCGTACGACCCAAGCAGTCCGTACTCTGCGTCAAAGGCATCATCTGATCATCTTGTAAGTGCATGGCACCGTACTTTCGGTTTAAATACGACTATATCCAATTGTTCCAATAACTATGGACCTAAACAACATCCGGAAAAGCTTATACCAAAAATTATTAGTAATTGCGTAAATGAAAAACCTATACCTATTTATGGTCGTGGTGAAAATGTACGTGACTGGTTGTACGTACTTGACCATGCTTATGCAATTGACCTAATTTTTCATAATGGTATTTCTGGTCAAACCTATAACATAGGTGGTCATAATGAAAGAACCAATATGCAAATTGTAAATACCATATGCCAAATAATGGATCAAAGAATTCCACGTAAAAACGGAAGGTATGCTGATCTTATAACGTTTGTTGCAGATAGACCGGGGCATGATTTACGCTATGCAATCGATGCAACAAAAATACGGAAAGCACTTGGTTGGAAGCCAACAGAAACTTTTGATAAAGGCATTATAAAAACTGTCGATTGGTATCTACAAAAGTTGCGCTAAAAAAACGCCGGTATTTACCGGCATTTTTTATTTACTAAGTTTCTTTCTAAACGCATATGTAAATATTACAGCACCAGCTATAAACATGATACCTGACAGTAATTGTCCCATGGTCAGTCCCCAACTAGTCAGGAAGCCTATTTGAATATCGGGCGCCCTGAACTGCTCACAAAAAATTCTAAACGTCGCATAAAGCATACCCAAAATACCACCAAGTGCCCCAGGGAATCTACGTAAATTAGTAAATCTATACAGACTGTACATTATTACAAATAAAATTATGCCTTCTAATGTGGCCTCGTACAATGGACTTGGGTGCCTGGGTAATTCTGATTGTCCAACAAACACAACCGCCCACGGCACGTCTGTTACCCGCCCCATAACTTCCATATTTATAAAATTTGCTATGCGTCCAAAGAATAATCCTATTGGCGCAACTACTGCCATTATATCCAACAGCTTAAACGCATTATCATATGTTGAACCATTCAGACTACCCGACTTTGTTCGATTCCACGCAAATAAAAATGTAGCGACTATAACGCCAACCAAACCACCATGAAAACTCATACCGCCATGCCATACAGCAAAAATTTCCAATGGGTGCGATAAAAAAAACGGTAAATTATAAAATAAAACGTACCCCAACCTGCCGCCAATTATCACGCCCAAAATAATAGCCGTTAATAAATCATCTAACTGCTTTTTATCCAGTTTAATTTGACTGCCGGGGTTTCTAGTAAAGTGCTTTATCATAAAATACCCGATTACAAAGGCGGCTATATAGGCTAGTGCATACCAACGTATATCTAAACCAAATACACTGAACGCCACCGGTGAAATCGGGTTAATAACTAATGCCATAATTTGTTACAAACTTATTTAGTATCATACCTTGAAAGAAAGCTTTCTATATTATGTATAATTTCTTCAATGTGATGCTTTTTCTTTACATCGGTTTCTGTTTCTAATCTCTTTTTTGCTTTTGCTAAGTCACGTTTCATCGCGGCATTAACTTCGTCTTTATCGGTATCAAAATCTCTTTTAACACCATTTTTTAGTCTTCTGTCTTGAAGTTCCCGCTCTACTTTCCTTACCATTTTTTTACCTCTTGTTTTACTTGAATTACGCCTTTTATTATATTATATATTAGGGTAACTAACAAGGAGAAAAAAATGGCAGTAAAAAATATTGCTTTGAAAACCAAGGCTCCTGAGACTGATAAACGTGAAAAGTCTGGTGGCTTGGAATTATACCTAAAAAGAATTTTTGCATTGATGTTTGCAGCTGTTGGCGTAACTGCCTTGGCCGCATTCTTAACAATGGCGACACCTTTATGGACGCTATTGTTTACAGAGACAGGCTTGTCTGCACTTTACTACATTTTGTTATTTGGCGGTTTGGCCTTGTCCATTTGGGCGCAGGTTCGCGCATTTAGCTTTAAGCCATCCGTAGGTATCTTACTGCTGATGCTTTATGCCGTAATGATGGGCGTTGTTCTGACACCTTTGTTATTAGTTGCGGTTACCGGTAACCCTTATACAATTCTGTCTGCATTTATAATATCTGCGGTCATGTTTGCGTGTATGGCGTTATTCGGATACAAAACAGTTAAAGACTTATCTTTCTTGGGCATATTCTTATTCATCGGAATGATAGGCTTAATATTGGTTGGCTTAGCATCGTTTATATGGCCTGCACTGGTTGGCGGCACATTCGGTACAATTGTATGCTTAGTCGGCGTGCTAATTTTCGCCCTGTTTACTGCGTATGACATGCAGACGTTAAAGCGTGCTTATGCCGTATTAGGCGATGGCAACCAGAAAAATCAGCTGGCTGTATTGGGGGCATTACATTTGTACATCTCGTTCGTCGCAATGTTCCAGTATATATTGAGCTTGCTAAACAGAAATTAAAAAAAATGGAGAAAAAAATGGCTTATAAAATAGATCCTGCTAAATGCATCGGCTGTCATACTTGTATGGGTGCATGCCCTGTTATGGCTATCTCTGCTGGGGCCGATGGCAAATGCGTGATAGATCCTGCAAAATGTATATCTTGTGGAACGTGCGCAGCAGTATGTCCTGTTGCAGCAATTGCACCAGATGTAAAATAAAAACGTCACATGTTTAAACGGGGGAATTTCCCCCGTTTTTTATTTTTAATAATAGTTGCAAAAAGGTAAATTCTGTATAACAATTGCTCAGTAAAAACTAGGGGATAAAAAATGCCAGCAAAAACAGTAAATGATATAGTCGCTTTATGCAAACGTCGTGGTTTTATTTTCACAGGTTCTGAAATTTATGGTGGTTTGGGTGGCGCATACGATTATGGTCCATATGGCGTTGAATTAATGAAAAACATAAAGAACGCTTGGTGGAATGCCATGATATATTCCCGTAATGATATAGAAGGCTTGGATGCCGCACTTATAAGCAATCGTTTAATGTGGAAATACTCTGGGCACGAAGGCAGTTTTTCTGATCCATTAGTAGAGTGCAAAAAATGTGGTGCACGTATGCGCCAGGATAAAATGAAAGATCCTACTAAATGCGATAACTGTGGCAGTACAGACCTTACAGAACCACGCGCATATCAGTTGATGATGGGACTGTCTATTGGTGCGACTGCGGATGGTGCAATCAACGCATACCTTAGACCAGAAACGGCAACGACAACGTATGTAAACTTCAAAAACGTATTAGACGCTTGCCCGCATAAATTACCTTTTGGTATTGCGCAGATTGGTAAGGCGTTCCGTAATGAAATTTCTCCACGTGGATTCGTATTCCGTATGCGTGAATTCGAACAGGCAGAAATGCAATACTTCATCAATCCAAAAGATGATGAAAAGTACTTTGAAATGTGGAAGCAAATTCGTATGGCTTGGTGGGTAGATACTTTGGGAATACCAGCCGAAAAATTACGCTTCACGCCACATGAAAAGTTGGCACACTATGCAAAAGCAGCGGGTGACATTGAATATGAATTCCCAGATGGCTTTGACGAAGTTGAAGGCGTTCACAACCGCCAAGACTTTGATTTGGGTTCTCATACAAAGAGTCAAAGTGAATTCAATATTCAGGCCAATGTTATGGAAAATAAAGACAGTACTACAAAATTGGCTTACAGCGACCCACAGACAGGCGAAAGCTTTGTTCCTTTTGTAATTGAAACTGCTATGGGTGTAAACCGTGCTATGTTGGCAGTTATGCTGGATGCATACACAGAAGAAGAATTACCAGACGGTAAATCACGCGTGGTATTAAAGCTGAAACCTGCATTGGCACCTGTAAAAGCAGCTGTTATTCCATTGGCACGCAATGTACCAGAATTAGTAACAATTGCGAATAATATTGAAAACGATTTACGTAAATTGAATATAGGACGCATTGAGCTAGAAAATTCTGGTAATATCGGAAAGAATTACCGTCGCCATGATGAAATTGGTACACCAGTTTGCATCACTGTTGACCACCAAACATTAGAAGACAATACAGTGACATTGCGTTATCGTGATTCTATGGCACAAGAACGAGTAGACATTAATGACGTACCTGCAAAAGTGATGGAAATAATTACTAAAAACGAAAAATAAAAAAGCGCCCTTTTGGGCGTTTTTTTATTCTGTTGTTGTCATATTTGGAATAAACACCGTATCGTTATATTTACTCAAATATCTTGTACCAGTTGCACAATATACTTTATTTAGCGAATCCTCATATTCACGAACAGCTGTAGTCCAACGATTTTGAATATCTAATTGCGCCCCTTGATATGCAGAAAAACCGCCCAAAGCACCGCCAACACCAGCACCAATCAAAGTACTTTTTAAACGTGCTTTGTTACCATAGTCGATTAATCCACCGTCACTTGCCTCGACCTTCATAGGATAAAAGTTCTGTATATCTAAACCAGTTGAATTTTGTAAATCATAAGCATCACCAGTAGTAGAACGCCCATAAATTTCAGCCGTTGCCCCATACTTTTTCTTCCACTCTCTCCAATCAGAACTATTCATGCCAAATGCTTTATCTCTCATTTTTATCATTGCAGGAACTTGTCTGTCTACGCGGGCCGCGCTGGACACTTTCGCAAAAATACCTTTAGATGTATCAACATTTTCTGTAGAACCGTCTGCTGGAACAAAACTTATCTCATTTTTATCGTTTATTGCCATAAAGTATTGATACTTGGAATCTGACAGTATCGTTTGAAACTGTTGTTCTTCTATCGATTCAATATCAATGTTTGGATATGCGTCCAATTTTATAGAAACTAGCGTCTCCGCCTTGCATCCAGTTGAATTTTTATTACATACATACGTGACAGCATTAGAAATATCATAATAAGCCTGTTCATCAGGCGTTAGTGGGGTAGACTCAGCAACATACCCCCATAAACAAGTAGTATTCTCACCAGTTGGCAGTTTACAATCTTCTATTCGTAAAACAGAATCACCCGTTGCAACAATATTCCCAACGACGCTCCCTGCGGCAGCATTAACACCTGTTGACAAGATTACATCACCTGCAACCTTACCCGCATAAGAATTGCCTGCCATTAATGCAGCACCTGTTACGCCACCTATTATAGAACTTTGAATTTTTTCCTTGCCAGTTCCAAACAAACTGTCACTGCCCCTTTCGCCTTCCCCGACTATATTTCCCGCAAGAGCCCCAAGTACTGTACCAGCAGCTATCTTTAAGCCTGCATTTTGTTTCTGCTCTTGATTTAACTGCTTCTCTACATCTTCCATCGTCGGTTCGGCGTCCGCAGGGAATGTAAAACTTTCAACCGCCTGAACTATCATACTTGATTCTGGAAACGAGCTAATATTGCACTTAAATGTATCGCCAGCCGCTAATTTTGCCCGCGCCAAAACTAAATCCGAGCCATCAGCTGCAGCCTGATACCCTCGTAACTCTACGACCGCAACACACGTATCAGAAATACCAGCCTTGGATCCTAAACTAGGTGAATCCCACTCAAATTCACCAGTCGGGTATATCATGGAACACTGTTCTAGCTGATTAAATGCAACTGGGGAATCGGCATCACCACTTTTTATTTGCTCTACCAGCGTCTCGTCAGCAACACGTACAGGCAAATTGTTTTCTGTATCTTCGGACGCAGTCGTTGCTATTGGCGTTGTAACCGCATTTATATCAGGATTTTGTAATGCATTAACCTGCCGATAAGCCTCGGCATAACTACGTGAATGATTACCAACACGCAAACCTGCATCTGCGTACATTGGCGTCATTCCAATTAATGCAGCAAATAAAGAATAATGAATAATTGAACGACTTGACTTCATCTCTCTCGCCCCGCCTTTCGTTATACAATCCGTATAACCGTCCCACAACACATAAAAACAAATACGCTAGAATTGTAATCTCAACCTAACGCCAAGGTCAATGGTGTTCAAACGACCGCTTTCGTACCAGTTGGTATAATGATAAACACTATCATAATTCGCTGGATATTCGCCACCAGCACCGTCACCCAACCATTCTGTCTGGGAAACAATGATACTACCAGACGTTCTTACCTGACCTAAGTTCATATATCTTACAAAGAAATCTATCTTTATGCCACCGTCCATTTCAGTGGTTAAGCCGCCTTCAAACATGAAAGCCAGTTGTTCCATAGTTCCACCATTGTGATATGCATAAACATCAGAAATACCAGTCAAGTCCCCTGGACCCGCAACGCTTGGTTCCATTTCTGAATAAAACGTATTATCATAAACCACATAATCAGCAATTGTATTTAAAGATATACCAGCACCGACACCAACATATGGGCGTAACATACCACCCGCCAAATATCCGGTATAGGCGTCAATGTTATAGTACAAATTCAACATGGTAACATTTGATGTTATTGCACCACCATCAACAGTTGCATCAACATAACCACCAACACCGTCAGCAGACTTAACCATGCTGGGATAAGAAATACCGCTATAACGCAAATAGCTAAAGTCAACGCGCAAATCATTATTAATTGACGCACCCACAGACAACTGCAATGGAATTACAGTATCTGTATCAAAATCAGCCTCTTGGAAAGCACCAGGAACAAACTGCCCATACTCTTCGTTCATATAATCAGACAGCATCGACCCACTTACACTAGCTGAATAACCTGCAGACAAGCCAATATATAACCCACTATCTGCCAAACGATCAAAATCAGACGGTTGATAATATTGCCGACCAGCAGCAGTTGTATAAGACTGCGTCACATTCGAACCGACCTGAGGCAAAGCCCCCGTCACACGCGTCGTACTTGCCGCATTTGGATTAGCCGTTTGAACCAAAGTCCCACTTGTCGTCGGCAACAAAACAACCTGTCCAGCTGCATTTGTCCCCTGATAACCACTGTATACTGGGTAAATAGCGGCGGCATCAGCCCCACCAGACGTACCAAAAAATATACCCGTCAATGCCGCAAGAATGCCGACTTTTCTCATTGCCTTTCCATTTTCCTTTTTGCTTATTATATCATAAAAAAAGCCCTGATAAAAGTATTTAGTAAAAATCAAACCATAAAAAATCCCCCACATGTTAGTGGGGGTGTGTCCAATATATTGTTATACTAATCTATTTCTTAGAATTGTAAGTTCAAGCGAACACCAACTTCTGCCTTTACGTCAGAACCGTTCTGAGAATTCGCATGCGCTGTATCAAATGTGTATTCACCATACAACGCAACCTGAACCGCGTCTGTCAATTGATTTGCAACAGACAAAGATACGATGTATTCATCAAATCCATCGTTCATGTCAGACAGTTGAGAAATCAGAGTATTAGCAAACAGCTGACCAGCAGGATTTGTCAATTCTGTTGACAAGCTCTTTACACCATTATCAGCATGATGATTGTATTTAAAACCACCACCAAATGACCATCTATCCGTCAACTGATAGAACGCATTCAAACCAAAGTTAATTTCAGTAGTAGATTTCAAATCAACAGAAATTTCTGATGGAACACCCAACGCAGAAACAGGAATCAAACCCATACCTGGAACAGGCGCAACCAACCCAGAAACATCGATAACGTTGTTATCGCTGCCGAAAGTTTTCAAAACTTCTACAAACGCACTTGTTGTTAACTTTGACCATGTCTTACCAAAGCGAACACCAACGTCTGCACCCCAACGACCGTTGGAATAGTTATCATATTTAAAACCAGATGCCATTGTGTAAGAACCACGCATCTTGTTTACACCACCCAAGTGAGCGTCTGCGTAGATATCCAATACAATATTATCTGTTGTTTCAATTGGGCGCCAAATCAGACCTAAACGACCATGATTTAAGCCCTTGCGGTCAATGTCGTCCGCCTGAGTATATGCAAAGGAACCACGAATAGCCAAGCTATCTGTGATACCATAGCCCAAATCTTCTGTTACACGCCAAATTGGGAACTCTGTTGCCCCAGCATGGCCTTTTAGTTTATTTGCATCTGTGTCATCTGTAACTTTGTACATAACACCCGCACCCGTCTTTGAATAAAAATCACCAGATTCTGGCAAGTACAACGGGTTTTCCAAATTAGCTGCCATCGCAGGTGTCGCCAAAACGGACGCTGCAACCGCTAATTTTAAACTTTTTTTCATCATTTAACTCCTTGTTTGTTAGATGAAATACCACAGCCCCCATTATTGGCAAGACTGGGGATCGAATCCATACCACCCATTATTGGCAATAGTATGTTGTTTGCGATACGACCGCTGTATAGGATGCTACATTATAAGAATAAAGTCAAAATAATTTTCATATTTGACAAAACCTTGAAATGTGCAAATATTGCTCTATACTAATATAAGTGGATGACGTATTAATATCCAAAGGAGGCACGCATGATGGATGATTTTGATAAAAACATGCAGGTAATAGCGGGTGCAGATTCACAGCAAAATCAAGAACTGCAACTGTCTGACGCAGATAAAAAGAAACTGTCTGAGCAGTATTTTAAATTATTCTTGAATTTGACCTATACAAATTGGTTGCGTGGCAAGACGCTGGGGCAAGCATGGTACACAGCGTTGTCTCAACTGGAACAATTCATAAAGAACAAAAAAAGCCATAACCCTGCCTCTTTATATTTACGTCAGGTTTTTGCCGCCCATAAGACAAAGTGGGCTCAGGTCATGATGACAAATAAACATCACGATGAGGTATTAGACGTAAAGCCCGAATTAAAGCAAAAGTGGACTCAGCGTGCGGCACAAAACACGACCAGCGCATTGAATGCATTGAACGAAATTGAAAAGTCTTATACAAAGCCTCAGGAAAGTGACAAAAAGCACGCGAACAACGAATTAAAAATTGCCGCGGATAAAATGCAATTGATGATTATGTTGCAAATGAAGAAAAATCAAAAAGGCATGGCCGCATAAAAAAAATCCCCGTCATGGGGATTTTTTATTTTTGTTTATAAGCCAACACATAAGGCACAAACTTATCCGTATTTTCGGCTTTTATCCATGAACGCGGAATTATCAGACTATTATGTTGCCCCGCAGACATCTTTGGCAACACCTCATTATTCTTGGCATTTATTATTTGGGGTAAAATAACCGGTATACCATCCGCCACCCCAGGCAGTACAAAAGTTATTTCATCCCCTGCTTTGATTTCATTTCTTAATTCTAATGTTATTTTTTCGTCATCCGTAGCCGTTATAACACCAGCCGCATGATATGCTGATGTAGAACGCGTTGTTTCATAGTTATGTGCGTCGGGGCCTAAATTACCGTCAAAGAAAGCCGTCGTATAACCACGCGTTTCCAACCTATTTAGCTCGTCCATGAAAGGCGTTGGGTCAAAATGTTCCGGGTCTTGTGCATAAGCATCCAGCGCACCACGATATGCGTGCACTACACTGCCAACATAATATTCACTACGATTGCGTCCCTCTATTTTCAATGAATCTGGTTTTGATTCTATCACTTCACGCAGACGTGGCATCAAGCATAAATCTTTAGAGTTCATAATATACGCGCCACGCTCATCTTCCTCAATCGGCATTTCTATTCCAGATTCGCATTCACGTAATATTACGTCATATTTCCACCTGCACAACTGCGCACACGCGCCACGATTCGCTGGACGACCTGTAATAAAATTAGACAACAAACAACGCCCAGAATAACTCATGCACATTGCGCCATGCACAAATATTTCAAGTCCTACATCTGGGCACTTTTCCCTAATAATTTTAAATTCATCATGAGAAACTTCACGCGCCAAAACACACAACCTTGCCCCGGCACGTTGCCAAAACTTTACAGATTCAGCCGAGCATATATTAGCTTGGGTAGAAACATGTATTGGTACATCTGGATGATGTTCCCTGACCCACATCATGACCCCAGGGTCTGCGACTATCAACGCATCTGGTTTTAAATAATTTATAGTTTCACTGACGCGCGGCATATTGACGAAATCCCGCTCGTGAGCAAATAAGTTAAACGCAAGGTAAACCTTTTTACCTGCGGCATGAGCAAGTTCTATTCCCTGTTTTACTTCTTCTGTCGTTATTTTTGCACGTGCCCGCATAGAAAACCCCGGCAAACCGGCATAAATAGCATCTGCACCATATAAAATGGCGGTTTTAAAGGCATCCAGCGTTCCGGCTGGGGCTAATAGTTCTGGTAATTTAGTCATAATACCTATATTTTTTACAGTTATTTTGATAATGCAAGTATTTTATGAATTTTTTATCTTGAAATTATAAATCATACAATGTATAGTAGAGCACGTTGCCAGTTTAGCTCAGCTGGTAGAGCATCTGATTTGTAATCATCGGTACGGCTATTATGTACGGCAACGCACAACAATTTTTCGCAGTTTTCTGCGATTTTTTATTACCATAATCATCACAACATTTTTGCAAAATATGGTATTTTTTTGAAATCACTGGACCAAATTTGGACCATAAATTACATCCCAAACAGCCCGTTAAAAATTGCATTTCGAACATCAAATAAAAAATTTTTTTCGTGGTCCATTTTTGGTCCAATAAAAAATATTTTATGTTTAAAAATTATACTTGATTTACAACCCAGAATAGGTATAATTTGGGCATCGCCAGTTTAGCTCAGTTGGTAGAGCGGCTGATTTGTAATCAGTAGGTCGTTGGTTCAAATCCGACAACTGGCACCAGGATTTCCGCGGACTTCGCGGATTTTTTTATTTTTCATATTTTGGAAATACCACGATAAAAATTGATTATTTTTACATGAAAAAAAGCATTCTTTTTACTGGTGCCGCAAATCAAACACGACAACCATAGGGGGGGGTATAGGGTACGCCCCATAGATTTTTTAACCATCGGCACACCTGTCACACTGTCACGGGTAAATTGGATATGATGGGGTAAATAACAATGACCGCGACAGTCACATTGTCGTGGCCGACGTCAAACAAAAATGATTTTATGCCACCGTCATACCATAAAACAGCAAAAACGCGCTGTCGGCCATTTGTCGCATTTTATAAACAGGTCGAAAAAAATTATAATACAATCATTCAAACAATGCCCCCGTGGCACGCCCGCGTGTCAATCGGCAAAAATCTAATATTTCTTTTATCCCGGCATTTTTTTCGCGCCAATTGTAAAACATTTCATCAGTTAACAAAGAATACACCCACGTGGAATCCATCCTGTTATTTGGTGCCAATTCATTGATCTTTGATATCCAATCCATTGCGCCAATTTCTTTACTTTTTACATCTGGATTTTTGGCCATGTTGCTGCCTTTGGTTTCAACAACATAAATATTATTTCCAATTTTCAATATAAAATCTGGATAATACGTGGCCAACATTCCATCAGAACGTAAATATCTGAATCTTGCAAACAAATGCTTGTTTTCGTTAATTTTTATAATTCGTTCAACATGGGCATCTGCATCACAGGCCAGCAAGAAATCTCGTTCCAAGCCACCTTTGTTTGATGGATAAAAAGTTTTTTCATATATAGATTTCTTTATATCCAACGCATAATTTTCGCGCCCAATTAATTGTTTAATTTCGGAAAAATAACGTTTTTCAATAATGGCATCATGTACATCAATATTATTATGCATTTCATAAATTGCCTTTGATAATTCTGTCATCGTGTGTTTTATTATTTCTGTATTTGATAATAATAATACGCGCCAATTTCCATCCTGTAATGGATCAAATGGTTGACCAAATAATTTTGTACGGACAAATTTGTCTATTGCAGATATCAACAAATTTTGGTCTATTTGCATCAGCGGCATTTCTGTTCTGTGTCCGTTTGATGCAACTTTTGCAAAATTAGATGTAATCGCCCGCAGCATTTTTTGCAAATATTCATTATATGATTTTGCATTAAATAAATCGCCACGAACCTTGTATTCGCCAAACTGGGTTTTTACTTGCATTTCTGTGCCGACAAAGCGTTCTGCATTATCGTGTGGCACCATTTTCTTTAATTGTTCCAGATTCCATCCTGACAAAGGCTGCATATTATCCACAGAAATGATCGAACCATTGAGAGTTTCTTCACGTTCCTTGATAATTTGTGGCCAAAACATGTCATAATCTGCATAATTATTTTTTAATCCCACAGTTATCATATCCCCAACAGAACTGGCATCGGTTGGTCTGTCTTTTGTTTCGGAAACAACCAAACTGTTATCCAAATCTTCATAAAAATCTTTAAATGCAGGATGTTCCACAACAAATAAAGTATCAAGATAATTTAACGGTTCTCGTTTCAGGTCATATATATTATGTCTGTTGTCCGCTTTGATAGCATCATAATCACGGCCACGCCACATTAAACGCAGACCTCGTCCCAAAACCTGTTCCAACAAGATGGGCTCCTGGGTGGAACGCAACGGAACAATTACGCAAATATTGTTTACATCAAATCCCTCACGCAACATAAGAACACTGACTACAACCTTAGGTTGTATTTGACTATCCAGATTGAACAAACGTTGCTTTAATGCGTTCCAATCAGCCGTTTTTAATTCACCCTTTTTATTTGAATCTATTTGCATAATATCATCGGGTGCCAAACCTTCGGATTGTAGAAACTCACATACAAATGGTGATACATTTGTATCTTCACATATAACCATCATTTTTGGATGTTTTGTTGGATCATGTTTTACAAAATCTTCTTCTAAAATTTTTAATCGCGACAATCCGGCTCGCAACATCAATCGCTGGCCATCAGACAGGCCAATTACTTTATTGCTGCTGTTGCGCACAGAACGAAATTCTATATCTGCATTTGCCAAACTGGCGATTTCTTTGCGTTCATCCAAAACAAATGTTTTAACAAGCCCTGTACGCATGGCAACAGATAATTCAAAATTAACAACAATATGCGAAAAATAATGTTTTACCTTATTTTTCTTGCTGCCGCTGGTATCGTATGGCGTTGCCGAGAAATCAATCTGTATAAAATTACTTTTTAATGCATTTGATAGAACGTTTAAAGATTTCTGCCATTCAACTTCGTGTATTACACCATAGGTTTTGTTTTCATGAATATGGTGCGCTTCATCATTGAATACACACAAATCGGGCAATCCAGATAAATATTCAAGTATTCCACCACGTAAAAATCTGTCATCCAATGCATCTAATGAATTACCCGCCGAAATCCCTGGTGTCAATGGCAATAAATCATTCACAATATTTTTTGTGTCCGATAAATCAACCCCGTTTATATGTAAATCATCTTCATTATCTTCATTTTTATCATCTGAATCAACCAACGCATGCCAATTGGTTATCGCAATCAAACCATCGCCAGTTGTTTTATGTCCGATTTCTGATTTATCTGCCACGGAATTTTGTACAAAAGAATAAATGTCCTGACGATATTTTTCGGGCAGGAATAAATCTTCATTCTTTTTTAAATCCGATGTTTCAAAATTTCTGACCCCAGGTTCTGTTTCTTTGCCCAAAAAGGCATCCAACAAGCGTTCATATACAATTAACCCAGGCGCAACCAATAAAAAATTTTTAGTATATTTGACATCAGCACTTGTCGGCATATATTTTGAGTTCAAATATTGCCACACCATCAATGCGTTCAACACCCATGTTTTTCCGGTGCCGGTCGCCATTTTTATACAATATTTGGTCAGATTATATTTATCGGCACACGTTATCCCTAAAAAATCGTTATCAACAAATGGTGTTGCGACAATTTGTCCGATTGCCGAATACATATCGGATACAGATTTTGATTTCAGAACTTCATGAACATATATTGTGTTCAAAATTGCCTGGCGTTGTCCGTCATGAAAATTTCTTTCACGAACATCACAAAACACAGGTTCAAACCAATATCGCAACAAATCCGCCGTTATCGGTGATACCGCGTTCAAAAACTGCCCAGATTCCCATTCTGCGTTCACAATGGACGATAATTCAGCCGCAAATTTTAATGGAATATCACGTGTGCCAATCATGTTATTTTCCTTTTTTGTTGCCATTTTGTGCGTTTCCCCAGAACGGCGTTCATATTTCTACGAATAGTTTCAAATGTATAATTTAACTCCATCATTACCGAACTGTTTTCATAACCATAAATAATTTGTTCGCATTCTTGACATTGCTGTACGGGCGTGTTTTCTGTTTGGTTATACAATGTGTCACAAGCCTGCTGAATGCGTTGACATATTTTCATAATAGCATCAAACGACTTTATAGATTCTTCTCCCCAATAAATCGCAACCTTGTTCCGCAAATTAAAAAAGATTTTAAATTTATCTTTATTTTGTTCCATACGAAATAACGGGATTAATATATCAATGCGTTTTGTATTTATCGGCAAAGCACGTTCCTGATAATATTTTAATGCACTTTTTCGCTCTGTATTGTTTCTACTTGGCGAACAAATAAATTTGAACAAATCTTCTATCTCTAATACCCCAGCTAAAACTTCACCAGCCACATCCATTTTTGCTTTGGTTAATGTTGAGGATTTCCATTTAAATGCCACATATGCGGCCACCCCAGTAAAAAACGCCATTGATACATTACAAACAATATTTATATTATCAGGTGTAATAATTTCACACATAATACCTACACCTCTATAATTGCCTGGGATTCAAAACCGAACACATCAACCGCCTTGACGCAAATTGTGCGTTTGCCGGGAACCTTATCCACAATCAATTCGGCGGAATGTGTCACACGCAATTCATCGCTGTCGTTGGCGGTGTTTTCACGATAATCTTGCCATACACTGCGAAATGTATGCCCGTCATAATCCGGATCAATTGACCAATATTCAATTAAATCAAATGGCTTTTCTGCCATAATATTTTGAACCACTGCTTTACTGTCGTCATCCAATGGCAAACAATCCGGTGACAGTAAAACATAATTATCCAATTCGATAACCAGTTTTTCTTTGCCATCTTGGTTGGCTGATAAAACACGTGGCTGTTTCAAAGTCAAATATTGCAGCGATGTAAAACGTATTTTTTGATTGTTTACCCAATCGCGATAATCCTTTTTGCGCAGCATATCCAGCAAATCTGGTGGAATAACCAAAACTTCTATTTCATTTTTAGGTAATTTTGATAATTTATCGCCAATATCAAATGAAAAATTCCACCCCAAAACAATAACCTTTTTCCACCCACCCATAAAAGATTCACGCAGTTCCATTGCACGCTTTATCGTGCCGGCATTTGTTATCTTGTTTGGACTGTCAACAATTACCAGTGTTCTGGTGTCCCGCATATAACCAATATTCGTTGGCGCATCGGCATTATCAAATGGCAATGCACCATATAAACGCATTACCACACGCGCCAAATCGGATACACGTTTGTATTGCCGGTCGGATAAAAATGCCTCGCGCGAATAATCACCAATGGAATGGTACAGGAATGGTTTGCAATTGGGGATATCAATCAACCGTTTGCGCATAATCATAACAGATGGTTTGCCAATATCGGATGTTATCCATCGCCGACCCAATTTTTCCGCCACCGCCGCCGTGGTACCCGACCCACCAAAGAAATCCGCCACAATGGAGTTTTTATTGGACGCTATTTCTATAAGCATTTGTGCCAACCCCTCTGGTTTTTGTGTTGCATACCCAACGCGTTCTGATGATAAATTTAATACTGGACGCATATTATATTGTTCAATACCAGCGTCTTTAACTATCCATGGGGCACCTTCAAATACGTCTCTTAATATAGTATCCACATAATACCTGCCTTTTTCATCTTGTTTTGACCCCATAAAAGGTTTTTCTAAGTATTGACGTTCAATTTGACTGTTTAACGAAAAAGAAGCTGTTTGTTTGCAATAAAATAGAATTGTGTCATGTTTTCTTGGTAATGCCCCATTTCGTGAGGCGCCCCCACTCCTGTACGACCAAACAATCTCATTCACAAAGTTATTCTTACCAAAAATATCATCCATTATTACTTTTACATAATGGCCGGCGTGCCAATCGCAATGCACATAAATTGAACCTTGGTCGGACAATAATTCACGCATTAAACACAGGCGTGGATACAGCATTTTCAAATATGATACCGTGCCATCCGCCCATGTATCGGAATACGCAAACTGCTCCAACACCGTTGGTTTTTGTTCGATGTCACCATTTGGTAAGTTTATTTTTGTTCTGTAATCTGCCTTGGAATCAAATGGTGGGTCAATATAGATTAAATCAATTTTGCCGCGCATACTTGGCAATCCAGTGGCAGGGTCGCCGCTTAACAATGCCTGCATTGCAAACAGGTTATCACCATGAATTAAACGGTTAAACCAACCGTCTGTATCGCATGAATTCATGTTATCCGGTGGGCAACATGCACGAATTTCACCGCGAAACAAACCACTTTCATCACGTGCCGGCAAAACATATTCATTCGTTTGCAGCATCATTTTATTATCTGACTGCGCACGTGCCAAAATACGTTCCACTTCTTTTTTACCCTGTGCCACGATTTCCGGCAACATGTCTATCAATGACTTCGGCATCATTACCCCCGTTTTTGCAAACAAAAAACCGCCAACGGGATAATGGCGGTCGGGGAGTTCATAAATCACCTAAAAGATAGATCCCGCCAGTTTTCGGGAAACCCTATTTTATATACTGACGGCTCCCCGACCAAACTGGTGGGGACTACAATAAAAGACGCTTTCGCGCCCTATTGGCGGATACAGCATTATTATTAATGCCGCTTTTAGGTAGGCTTATGACGGCCCCGAATCCAATTCCCATTGAATTCAACATACATTTTACACCAAATTTTCCAAAAATCAAATACCCGAGGATACGGGTGGGGGGGGGGATATGTTTAATATACGCCCGTCATGTGGTGGTTTATATCACAATATATACAGGTGTTGGGATCAGGCGGACGAATATGGGTGGGGGATAATGCCAAAACATCGGCTGCACCGGATAACTGGCACAGCCGACCAACATAACACTTAATACGGAATATCCGGCAAATCCGAAATGTCATCGTCTGATAGTTCCGTCACACTATTTTCGGCAAAAAATTGTTCTGCCCGTTTAAAGGCGACATTAAGTGTGTCGTCATTGTTGCCTTTGGCATCCGGCGTATCAGGATTATTGGTTTGCACTAGTGCGGATTCGGATGCATCATCTGCTGAATCCGTGACCCCGTTACACGCCACGCTAGACGCGTCCTGTGTTGTCACGGGGTCACATACAATTTGGGGTACATAGCGTTCAAAGGCATCTGTAAATGCCGCGCGTGCATATCCGCGTTTTATTTTGTTGCCGATGCGGACCTGTTGGGGTCTGATATCAAAATCCCGCAGCATACCAGCCAAGGTTATACTGGTTAACACCATTTTCCCATATTCTTTATCTGCCCATGGACGGGTTTCAAATTGATACAAGTGCCTTAATAATTCATCTGTTGCCAAGAAATCTGCACCCGTGTTTTCAAAAACCTGACTAATATCCGCCAATAATTGAATCGGTCGGGTTTCAACATCATCCGACATGGGACATAAACGCGCCGCAGCATGTGCTAATTCAGATACCAAATCAGGCGATATATGGTGCGCGATTGCGAATAATGGTTCCCAAATATCTGCCTTGCGACCATTCAGAAAATTTGGCACATCTGGGAATATTTCGGATATCGCATTAACATTGTCCATCATATACCGCATACACATGCTTTGCAATTGTGTGGTCTGTGGCTTTACTAGACGCTCGCGCAGCTTTTCAACGCATCTGTCATGCGGACCAGCACGCCGCATAACAATGGTGATACTGCGATCCATTATTGTTGCGTCTCGGTTTCCAATGCCTGCAATTGCCATTGCACCATAACAATCAAATGTCTTGGTGGCATAATCATTTTTAGTTGCAATGGTACGCAATACTTTGCCGCCACGCTTATATCCTGCATTCACAATTCCACGGATTTCATTATTTCCGTTAATATAGGTATCCGCCTCATCTATTAACAGCGTTGGATGCCAAGCCGCGATAGTGCGAAATATTCCGGACGCGGTTATGCTGGATATATTTACAGGACTATATGTGGTCAATTCCAACAATTGCAACAACTGTGTTTTACCACATTGTGGGGCCGCAGATTTAATACACAGACGTGGCGAATAATCAAATGCATTAACAGCATATGTATGCAACGCCCAGAAGGCCAAAACAATTGATGCCCCATCCGGCAAAACCAAATATCGTTCGTATAGAGCACGCAATTTCTGGACCAATTCCAGCCCGTTCACGGGCTCATCCCAGGCATCCAGCATGGGTATGCCGGAATCTGGTTGATTTTTAGTTTCAGGACGGTTAAAATAACCTTGAACATTTGGGGAATTAGTGGATGCCGCCGCCACAGTTCCCTTTTCTTTTTGCTCTACCATTATTTACCTCCTTTGATTCTACCGGTTGAACTGGGATTGGTTGCGACCCATTCAAAGAATTTGATTTCATCAATCAAAATCTTTGCACCGACCCGATGGATAACTTCCATATCGTTCAGCCCGTTAAACGGCGCATGGAAGATTAAATCCCGCAGCGACCCGACTGGGAACGCTGGGTGCTTTTTCGCGAATTGCGGCACGGTTAAGTACCGTGGAACATCTGGGTTAAAAACTGCCATTTTTCACTCCTGTTTTTAAATTATTGAGTTTCAAGAGACATCGTTGTCGTCTATTGAATAATACAAATATAGGATTTGGCAGTGCTTAAAGCATCCTAGTTAGCGAAAACGCTTTTTAACGCCTACGATGCGCAAAAATCTGGGATTTTTTATTTAAAACCTTTTTTGAAACGCAAAATATTTTGACCGCGTTCCAACTTTAAACGCTTAACAAATTCGCTGGCTTTTTGGGGGCTGAGGCCAAAATCAGTCCTGATACGATCTTTTAATTGCAGAATACTACTACAATCATCATATCTGCCACGATCATATTCATCAACGAACCATTTATATAATTCATCAAAATTCGTGTTTTTTTGGCGATGTTTGCCAGTTGCCTGATGATGTGCGCGCGTTTCGATTTCATTTTTTGTTAAAACATGTAAAAATTCATTTGTCAGTATTCTTATTTGTTTAACAGAAACGCACGATACGGCCAATTCGCGGCAAATATACAACACTAGCGCAGAATAAAGAACTTCGGGATAAATCGGATTCTTTGACTCGATAAATTCAAAATCCTTTTTAAAAAATCTGCGTAAATATACTTTTAAACTTTTGGGAATCCATGTTGGCGACAAATCCGACATGCGCACACTGGTTGAATTTTTAATGTATGGTTCTGATTGTCGATGTTTATTAATCAATTCTTCTGGCAAATGTTTGCGACATCCCATTTGCAAGATTGCACGCGATAGATACGGAAAGACTGTTATTGTATTGATATTAGCAATATCATCGGGAAATTCTGATTCTATTAAATAAAAACAACCCCTCAATAACTTATTTAATTTTATTATTTCCGAACGGGAAATGCTTGTATAGTCCTCTCTGCCAAACAATATTCGGAAAGATAAGGACAATAATTTGCTGTAATACCGTTTATTATCCTGACAAAACACACCGCCCGAGGCAAAATCTGATTGTCGCAGTGGTGTATATTTAATCTGCACCATTGTCACCCCCGAATATTTTTGCGTTCATGCTGGCAACGACACTGCTTTTATGCGCATCAGACAGGTGTGCATATCGCCGCACCATTGACAATGTTTTATGCCCCAATACCGCCGCAATTTCATTGGGCGTTGCGCCATTCATGGCCAAATAACTGGCACAAGTATGCCGCAAATCATGAAAACGAAAATCCGATAAGCCTGCCCGCTTGACCGCAGTGTTCCAACTGCGTTTTATGTCACATGGACCAGAATTGTTTTCATTTGGAAACACCCAAACATCTGATTTGCGGTTGTTATACAAATTACGCATTAACCCCAGCGCAGGCCCCGTTATAGGTACCCCACGCATTTCGCCATTTTTTGTATGTTCCAACACTGCCCAACCGCTTTTTAAGTCAACATCAGACCATTTTAGTGATAACAGTTCCATACGCCGCGCACCTGTTGAAATTGCCAAAATAATAATTGTATAAAGCGATTTATTACGCGATTCTTTGGCTGCATCCAGCAACCGTTCGCGTTCAATATCACTTAAATAACGAACGCGACCCCTGTTTTCGCGTTTGTGTTCAACACGCGACACCGGATTAATATCAAGCCACCCCAATGATTTAACGCCATAGGATAACGCGCAACTGAGTGCCGCCAGATACCGATTTAATGTTGCAGGGCTTTTGGTCCGGCCACCATACTTTATTTTTGCAATTTGGTTTAATGTGTGTGTTATAATGGCGGATGTCAATGAATGCAGTTTTACACCCTCAATAAATTTACGCCATTCTTCCAGTTGAAACTTTATATTACGCGCAGACCGCAATTCACATTCTGCCAAATGCGTTTCATATTCGTCAAACAATTCGCCGACAGTGCGGTTATATGCAGTCAAATCAGGAATATGCTTTTGGTCACGCAATTCGTTTTCTGTTTTAATTGCCCATTCACGCGCCAATGTTTTACTGGAAAATGTGGCTGTGCGGATAAGGTTGCCCTCTACCCGAACACGCGCCCGATACTTGAAACCGTCTTTTGTCCTGCGTTTTTCAAAAGTTGCCATCTGTTGAATCCTGTTTTTCAGAGATAATACAACAACTTACAGCAAATGTCAAAAACATACAACAGATTCACAATCTGTGGGACGGTATATAAAAAATACAATAAAATCAATAGGATACGCTTTTATAATATTGAAAATGGTCCAAATTTGGTCCAGTTGTCTAAAATCAACATATAAAAATACTCGGAATTCTGACTGTTTGGACACAAAATCCACACACACAAATTATGTATAAATTTATTGCAAAGTATTGTAAAAAATGTCCCAGAAATGGACAGAACACATCAAAAAATGACAGAAATAACGCATAAAAACGCGACAAAACAGGGATTAATCAAGGCACCAAATTGAGCCAATGTCAATGTTTGTAATCAGAGGGTCGTTGGTTCAAGTCCGACAACTGGCACCAGAATAAAAAAACGGGTTTCTAAGAACCCGTTTATTTTTTACTTTTTACCTTTCCCTTTTGACTTTTTTGTCTTGTTACGCCTTTTTGCAACAGGCTCTTCTTCTGCATCCATATCGTCATACTCTTCATAATCTGCATCAACCTTATTCATTTCGTCCAGAACTCTTTTCGCCTTTGGATTTTTATCTGCATATCTTTTTAAACCTACCATCAATGCAGCTGTTATTAACTTTTCTAAATCCCCAGAAGATACACTTTCTGATACTCGTTCTTTCACATTTTCTGCAATATTTTTCATTGCATGTGTTGCTTTATAAAACAACGTATGGCGACGACGAACATGGTCGATTATGTCCATTATCCACATGACTATTAAAAAAACTATCATCGGAACGGCAAAGCACATTATAAAATATTTAAAAACATTTGCGTCACAAAATGAAACACCAAACATAGCATCACATACGCGCTGACTTTGTAACAAAATTACAACTAAGATTTCGTATAATGCAACAATGGTTAAAGTAATTTTGGCTTTTAAAAACATGTTTTTCTCCTTTTTATGTTATTAATCTTTCTGCCCAGGAATAAATCTTATTCCTAATAAAACAGACCAATCGTTCCGGTGCCAATCCCCAGCTATTCTTTTCCCAATTCTTGTCCAAACACCAGTCGTGCGATTTAACATCGTACCAACCTCGCCTTCGACCAAATATTCTACCCTGCCGTCTTCGTTATTTATCCATACCTGTGGGTCCAAAGCCGCCCACCAACCGTTATTTGATAAATACCCCATTAACAAACGGACCTGTGTCTGATTCGTGTCTTGGTATTTTTCTTTGTCCAGGTTATAAAGTGATATAAACTGCTTGCCAACCAGCGCCGTAAAAAAATTCGCACTAAAAGCGTACACATATGCCAAGGTCGGGTCAAAAGTATACTGCCGCGTTCCAAGCGTATCTGACGTTGCTGTAGGCAAAACAAATTCCGTGGCACCAATAATAACATTTCTTCCAAATCTATATTGGGCACGACCACGCACCCTTAAATCGCCAATACCGGCGTCAGAAATACCGTAACCAGAAAAATGGCTTAATGGCAATTCAAAATTTATACCGAATGCTTTGTATAACTCTTTATCATATTTCAACCCCAATGTCGTGACAGACGGTTTCCCGTCTACATCCATAACATTCAAACTTGGCAATAATTCCATTTTTGTTACGTTATCCGCTGGGTTTACACCTTTCACAGCACTATCAGCAAAAGAACAAACTGGTATCAAAGTTAATGTCCCAAAAACAATTAAAAATTTTTTCATGCAAAATTCTCCTGTCTTGTATACATTCTTTACTAAAAAGTAAAAAATGTCAGCAGGAACAAAAACCCGCCATAAAACTGGCGGGTTAATACTTTGCATTCCATATAAAATTAATCTGATGTAACCGGCGCATCTTCACTGCCATATTCTGGGGCTTGTTCCGCCCCTGTTGCGCTTTCTGACGCAGCAGCATTTTCTGCTTCCTCCTCAGCTGCTGCGCGAGCCTCTTCAGCACGCGCCGCATTCTCTATCTGAAGTAATTGCTTTTCCAACGCTGTTCTTTCCGAAGACTTATACCCTGTTTCTGCGGCTTCATCAGTTTCTACTTCCGCATTATCTTTCGTATCTGACACAGCAGGATTTATCAAGTTATCAAATATTTCTTTAGATGCCTGCATCCCCGTCATATCACGAGCCAACAATTTGCTGCCTGGGCCTGGGAAGAACCACTCATCAAGCTTAACAGCCGTTAATTGCATAATTGGACGAGTACGTGCATTTTCCACCCAAGGTGCTGGACGTGGTGCATCTGAATAATACCATAAAGCACACCAATAAACTATGCCCATAACGACTATACCACGTATAATTCCAAAGATTATTCCAAGTGTTCTATCCGTTACTTTCATAATGCTGTTTTGGATTTTTTCGCGCAAACGCTGGTTGAAGAAACCAACCAACATCAATATAACAAAAAATACTATGAAGTATGATGCGACCAACGTACCCACAGTAGATTCGGATAAATCAAACCAGCCTTGTAATAATTTATCTAGCATTGGTGATATAAATCTTGCAGCAAATGCGGCAATTACCCATGACAACGTAGCAACGGTTTCAAAGATACCACCACGAATACTTGCCCAAACCGTGGACGCAACTATCACACCAATGTAAATATAATCCAACGTTGTTAAATCAAACATGCAATCTTCCTGTTACTTATTATTTTTTCTCTTTCCGTACCAAAACAACACCCAATATCACAATAAGTGCAACTAGCAAAATGTAGAAGTAGATAGATGAATTCTGGTCAATTTTTTCATTTTTTTTTTCGTTTACTATTTCTTCTGATGAGGATTCGCTATATTCACTAACCGCCTTTTGACGATCTGCATGCTGTTTACGAAATTCATCTGGATTGGCTTCAAATGCTTTCTTATTGTCTGCCGCAATTTTCTTATCTTCTTCTGACAAATCTACTTCAACCGCGTCACGCAATTCCTGCTGCATAAAATCTGCATAACCTTGGAAGCATTTATCGCCAACAACTATAACAGGAACCCCACCGCTTTTATAATTACATTTTTCCAGAACTTCACGAAATTTTGGTAGATTGGTCTTATCCATAACATTTATCTGAACAACCCGCAAATTTGGATATTCGTAGACCATCTTATTTACAAAAAACTCGCGCGCATGATGGCAATGCGGGCAAGATGGCGAATAGTACATCGCGATATCTGCAGCTGATGCGGCACCAAAACAAAAAATTCCTGCGATAAAACCTAAAATGGATAAGCGCTTCATTATAAATCTCCTTTTCTTACCCCAGATTATAAAAACCTGACCCCACAGGTGCAAGCCATTTTTATCAATATAATCAGAAAAAAATCTATTGTTTTTTTACCGTTAATACTCAAAATAGTATAAACAATATATAACAAAGGAGATTATAAATGTTTTCTTTATCACAATTTCCACTACAATTTGAAGAAACATCTTTAACCCCATATATGTCTGCCGAGACATTGCAATGTCACCATGGCAAGCATCTGGCGACATACATAAAAAACTTGAATGATTTAATGCAAGGAACCGTATATGAAACATTGCCGTTGGATGAAATTATAGTAAAGTCAGCTTCTGATGAAACCGCAAAAAAAATATTTAACAATGCGGCCCAAGTTTTCAATCACGATTTCTTTTTTAGATGCCTAGCCAAAGATGACGGCAAAGAAATTCCAGAAGAGATTATAGCTGCGTTCGGCAGTAAAGATAAGCTCTTTTCAGAATTTAAGTCTGCCGCGGCCGGTGTATTTGGCAGTGGTTGGGCTTGGTTAGTTAAAGACTCCGATTCTATAAAAATTATGACAACAGCGAACGCAGATACTCCGATAGCACACGGCATTAAACCACTATTAGCTTTAGATGTTTGGGAGCATGCTTACTATCTGGATTATCAAAATCGCCGTGTAGATTTTATAGATGCATTTTTACAACACATGGTAAATTGGGAATTTGTAAAAGAAAATTTACAAAAATAAAAATGGGGGTCTCCCCATTTTTTTATTTTACATATCTATCATATATTACCGGGGTCTTATTAATCGTATATATTCTGTCATTTATTTCCCGGTTATACCAAACATATAACACATTCACCACGTCATTTGTATCCCAAGGATTCGCCCAACCTATTACCTGACGTTGGGTATTATGTGGAAAGACCGTATGAAAGGTATTGTCAAAGACCTGTGAATAATCGTCACGGAAAGATTGACTAGCTATTATATTCATTATTAAAATTCCGTCATTCGCAACACGAGATTTTACACGTTGCATGAACTCTGCCGTTATAAAGCCTTCTGGCACCTGAAAAGAATTAGAATATACATCCAATAGTATTAAATCATACTTTTCTTTTGTGTTTTTTAGGTATTGACTTGCATCCTGAACAATAAACTTTTTATTTGGTGTCAATGGCTTACCTAAAAAGTACTTCTCAGAAATTTCCTGCAAAGTATGTTCTATATCAACAAAAGTGTAATCATTGCGGGCATCTTCTAACCCTGCAGTAAAACCACCAGCACCAAGCACCAGTATTTTATAAACTCTGTCAGTAGGTAATGTGTATATGAAGAGCCCATTTAAATAGTCAATATATTCTGCGTTTATATTTCTTCTTTGATTATGCACGGACATCGGCAAACCATTCATGTACAATATCCTTGTTCCATCTGTATGTTTTGTCACAGAAATCGTAGAGTTTGCATTATTTACCAAAATACCAAATTGCTTTCTTTGCACATAGTCACTATTAACAAAGACCGTTGGCACCAAAATAATTCCACACAACAATATTACCCACCATCTAGGCCGGGTAACTATTGCCGCAAAAGAAGCCAAAGATATTATTAGTATTACTGTATGATTTACCCCAACAAATGGCATTAAAAGTAACGTTGTTAACAACGAACCTAAAACGGAGCCAATTGTATCCCACGCCATAATGTTACCAGTATAATTAGTGTTGTATTTATGTAACAATCTTGATAGCAGGGTTGTGTTAAAACCAAATAAGAACGGTCCGACTGACAATAATAAGAATGAAAATATAAATGTCTGCAAAACGCTGGAAGTTATACCCCAATTATACAGCCATACGAAATAGTCAGCAACAAGTGGGAAGCTGGAAGCCAAGAATGCAAATAAAGCTATTACAATAAAACTAGAAGATAATATAGTTCTGATATTTTTAGTGCGTATTTTTTCAGATGACCCAAGGAAATACCCCAATGACATAAAACCTAAGAATATTCCCATTATGATACTTGTTATAACTGCACTAGAACCGACCCAAAAAGAAAGTTGTCGCAACACGACCAATTCAAAAGAAAGACTTACATAACCATTCAAAAAAATTAAAAAGATTAACCAAATACGTAACTTACGAGACATTCTTTTTCCCCCTGTCTAATACAAGGCGAATGCTAGTAAAAAAATATTTGCAGTTCAAGTGCGAAAACTACCTTGTATGCAAAAAGCGAACATCGTCAAACTCGGGATATCTACTGAACATAGCCGTTGCAAATGGGCACATAGTTATAATTTTACATTTTTTCTTTCGTGCAAAATCTGCGGCCTGACGAACAAGATTTAAACCAACCTTTTCATTTCTGTATTTTTCGGATACGCCCGTATAATCTATTATTATCTTATTTCCTCCGACACGAACAAACGTTATTTCACCAATATGATGACCATCGTAAGTCGCATAAAAACCTTGACCGTTTGGGAAGATATCATAAGTGATTTTTTCATCCGTCATATTAAATACCCCCGTATAAAGATTATAACACGGGGGCGGTATCTGTATAAATCGGATTGTTATCCAACTTATTTATTTTATCACATCATAATTTTTGCGAATAATTTTTCCGCTGCGTCGCAATGCTGATGCTTCAGAAGCTGATAACTTCGGTTTAATAGTCGCAATCACACCATTTGAACCTACTATACGTGGCAAAGACATAGCTACCATATCACTGGCCGTACCTGATACACAGCTGACCGTTAATATTCTGTGCTCGTCATTTATTATGCAGCGCAATAAATCTGCCGCCGCCGCACCAATTCCATCCCACGTAGCACCACGTCCACGAATTATTTCGTATGCTGCATTCCTTACCCGATGTTCAATAGTGTTTCTTGTGGTTGCGGGTAAAGATATTTTCATTTGCTTGCAAAAATCATCCAAAGCCACCGCGCCAACTGTTGCAGACGTCCAATCTACAACGCTGCTGTCACCATGTTCTCCAACAACATAGGCATTTATCGACTGTGTTGAAACATCCAATTGACGTGACAATATCGTACGTAACCTGGCTGTATCTAACATCGTACCAGTTCCAATAACTTTTCCCGACGGTAATTTAGACAACTTCGTTGCCAGCATAACCATTACGTCCAAAGGATTTGTAAGAATTATTATTCTTACTTTCTTTGCATCTACATTTGCCATTACATGTGGAATAATATCTTGGATTACACCAGCATTCTTATTCAATAAGTCCATCCGTGTTTCGCCCGGTTTCTGATTCGCACCCGCCGCAACTATTACAATATCACTACCACGAATACCGCGATAATTACTGACAGCACTAATCTTTACGTCAAAACCGAAACTTGCAGCATGTCCCAAATCTTCCGCGGCAGCACGCGCACGAATACCGTCCCTATCAAATAAAACAATTTCATGAACAAAACCTGTGTTCTTTACAGCAGTTGCAACAGCAGAACCAACCGTACCTACACCTATTATCGCTATTTTCATATTCTCTCGTCCTTTTTATTTTTACTGATATATTATATCATAAAAAATCGCCCATGCGGGCGATTTTTAATACGATTTTGCTACATAAACATATTCAGGATTTTTATCATCAAGACATCTGCGTGATATCTTATACTTTTCCATCAAACCATCAAACTCTGCATTTTGAGTCAATTCGTTCTTGATACGGAAAAATCCTATTCTGCCGTCCGCTAATGCAGCTTCCAATTCTGCCAAGTCAGCAACATCATGTATCATAGTCTTGTTACGTTCGACAACTGCATTATACATATCGTGTTGCATCTGGTTTAACGTGGCAGTTATATTCTGTAACAACTCTGTATCAGTAATCGTGCGCTTTGAAGACTTTCCTAAATCACGACGCGTTACCGTAACTGTATTTTCTTCCATTTCACGCGCACCAATTTCTATGCGTAATGGAACACCACGTTTAATCCATTTCCACATCTTGTCCGGTGCACGCATATCAGAAGCATCAACTAAAACACGAATACCTATATTACGTAGCTGTTCAGCCAACTTTTCTGAGTACTCGTTCAATGCTGCTGCATTTTCATCGCGTGTAATTGGAATAATTACAACCTGATACGGTGCAATAGCTGGTGGCAAAACCAAACCGTCATCATCAGAATGGGTCATAAACAAACTACCCATCATACGTGTAGATACCCCCCAAGATGTTGTCCATGCATGTTTCAATTGACCATCAGTACCTAAGTATTGAATACCAAAGGACTTAGAAAAATGCTGACCTAAATCATGGGACGTACCCGCCTGTAAAGCTTTACCATCTTGCATAATATGCTCTAACGTGTAAGTATGGTCTGCACCAGCAAAGCGCTCTTCTGGTGTTTTTTCACCCATAATAGACGGTATGGCCAAGACCTCTCGCATATAGTCCCCATATAACTTATGCATTTTCCTAGCATCAGCATTTGCTTCTTCATGGGTGGCAAATGCGTTATGACCTTCTTGCCAATAGAACTCTGATGTACGCAAAAACAAGCGTGGCCGCATTTCCCAGCGCATCACATTTACCCATTGATTTAATTTCAATGGCAAATCACGATACGACTGCACCCAACGAGACATCGCATCACCAATAATAGTTTCTGACGTCGGGCGAATGACGTATGGTTCCGTCAATTTAGCATCTGGGTCAGGCTGTAAGACACCGTCAATTGCTTTTAATCTATAATGCGTCACAACTGCCGCTTCTTTCGCAAAACCTGCAACATGTTCCGCCTCTTTATTAAAAAAATTAATAGGTATCAATAGTGGAAATTGAGCGTTCTGAACCCCTTGGGCTTTAATGCGTTTATCAAGTTCATCTCGCATTAATTCCCAAATTGCCCACCCATAAGGCTTTATCGTCATACAACCGCGAACAGGTGCATTTTCTGCCAAATCTGCCGCCGTAATCAAGTTCTGATACCATTCACTAAAATTTTCCGCACGCGTCGGTGTAATCGCTGTTTTCATATTAAAATCTCTTTATTATTTTTTTGCTTTCTTATCTTTTAATTCCATGTATTTATCGGAAACTATCTTTTGCAGCGTCTCCGCAATCTGCTTTCTATCCATACCCGCAAGGGGTGGTGGTGTTAAAACGGTTAGCTCTACCAAAAAGCCACCCAGCATCATTATATGAAATACCTGACCAAACGCACTGCGCTCATGCGAACACAATGGTCCCATATCCTGCTTTGCATTCGCAAAATATCCAAAGTGTTCCGCCAAGTCTTCGTCACTAATAACACTACCGTCACGATACCTATAATTCATTACCATCGGTTGTACAATAACATCCGAATTCTCAACAAAATTAAATAGTGTACTTTTAAAAGGCTTTACATATGCCCCGTTAGTGGTCGTTCCTTCTGGAAATAAAAATACAGGATAAGAAACCTTAGATAAAGTTTCTTGCACTTGCTTCAAAGCTTCTATCGCATGCGATGGTCTGCGATCTACAAAAACAACACCAAACTTACGTGCCACCCAACCAACAAGTGGCCAAGCTTCTATATCTTTCTTCGCAACAAAACTGCCGCCAAACGCAACTGGAAATGTAGCTATTTCAAATATAGAAATATGATTGGATATCACCAATAACGGTCTGTGCTTTGATATTTTCCCGTGTACACGTATCTTTATTCCAGATAGAATTAATAAAATCTGCATAAAAATTCCCATATACCAAACGGAAACTTTCCCGCGCGGTAAAAGTAAAATTATGGGTAATTGAATGACAACCATTACCCAGAACGCAGCAAACTTTACTGCAGCACCAGCCGTATTAAAAATATTCTGCTTTCTAACCTGCCCCATTAGTCGCGTTCCTCTTCTTCTTTAGAGTCATCTATATATTCCGCGTCAGCTGCATCTTCCCGTAATAAGAATTCAAAAAATGCCCTTACTACTTTAAACGATCCGGTCACAGGCCATAACATTATTTTCCCTACAGTCTTTAAAGTACCATCTTTCTCGCCCAAATCACCTAAGGCATTTTCACGCCCCAAAAAGTGTTTCTGATATGCGGCATCAATATTCCGAGTCTGCATCATTACAAAAACATCATAAGAATTAAATGGTTTGTCTATAAAAACACCCTTACCAAAAGTTGCCCCCAGACGCAAATACCCCTTTATAAGCGGCGTCATCTGACGACGCGCATCTGCATCATCTATAAACTCGCGCGGGAGTATATTCATCCTGGCAAGTTTTGGATTCACACCATCTGCAAAATTTTCTGGTAAAACAGTTGCCCTTAATCTTAATGGTGTCAAATGGTTATAATACAAATAAGATATTGCCTGTGCTGATTCCACAGATTTTGTTCCAACCCATGAAGCCACACCAAATAATATTTCTATTTTTCTACGTACTATATATTCACCAAGCCCTGCCCACAGCATTCTCATAACCAGCGCATTCTCGCGATATGCCTTGTCAACACATGCCCTGGACATTTCTGCAATATTTCCGTTATATTTCTTTATCTTTGAAATATTAAATTCTGATTCTGTATAAAAACCACCCATTTTCTCGGCAGCATTTCTATCAATTATTCTATATGTACCAACTATCTTTCCATTATGAAAAACTGCTAAATATTCTGCATATCTATCGAAAGCATCGTATTCTTCACGCAGATTACGTTGCTCTTCCGTGGCAGACGCCCCCTCTTCTTCTACGAAAACGTCATAACGCAACTGACGTACCTGGCGACGTTCTTCCTTGTTTCTTGTTAAACGAACTTCATAATCTCGGACTTTGATAGCCATAAATATATCCTTTATAAAACCAAATATATCTAAAGAATATCAAAGTAACCCCATGTTTTCAATTAATTTATTGCTTTAATTCATCCGCCAATGTGGCGACTGCTAATGCGTACCAATTAGAACTATTCCACCTTTTTATGCGATAAAAATTAGGATATGTAAGATACGCATATATAGCTGGTTGTGGTGCAACATCTGTATCAATAGCATTTGGATCAACGCTTACTGATGACGCAGCCGCAGCAATAGCTGCCGCACGCTGTTCTTGAATTAGCTTTATATCCCCAACTAAACCAGCTGTCATATCAGCAATAGGTATAGGCGACCCGTCTTCGTTCATTACACCCATTCTAGCCCAATCTGCCAATGGCTTCTTTGTCTTGCCGTCTAATAAAGAAACATCAAAATTAGCCGGCAGCAAAACACGACTAACTATTTTTTCATTCGGATTCCAGCCCATCTTATGTAAATAATTTCCTGCACTAAACATGGCATCGCCAACACTATGAATTATATCTACCCTGCCATCACCATTGCCGTCCGCACCGTACTGCTGTAAAGTCGTCGGAATAAACTGAAAGTGCCCCATTGCCCCAGCCCAACTACCACGAATATCATTTATATCTAAACCGTTCTTATCCGCTATTTTCATAAGTGCTAACAACTGATTTCCAAAGAAAGTTTCCCGACGCCCTTCATACATTAATGTTAAAAAAGCATCCGTTAATTTATGTGCCGCACGGTATTCCCCGTAATTAGACTCTAATCCCCAGAAAGCCAGAATAACATGTGGCTGAACACCATACTTATTTTCTACGCGCGAAAGCATCGTCGGGTATGTGACCCGCATCTCTTTCCCTTTGGCTATTCGCTTAGAATTTACAGTCCTTGCAAGATACTCGTCCAACGTTAATGTGAACTCCGCCTGATTTCTGTCGCTTTTCACAATTGCTGGTATAAAAGCTGGATATTTTAAAGTTGCATCAATGACTTCTTTTGAAATGTTCTGATTTCTTGCACGCACACGAACGTCATCTAAAATCCCGTACCATCTATCTACGTCAAAAACACCACCGTCTGCATACACAGAACAGATTGGTACAAAAACCAACATGACCACGCCAATCAGGCGCGTGAAAAATTTTGTCTTTTTCATCGTACGCCTCTACTAAAATGAATATTTTAAACCAACATGCAACCCAAAAGACTGCCACGTTGCATGATCTAACTGATCGCTGATGTATACCGTTTCTGCAGGAACTGTCTCTAAAATCGGTAACCCATTATCATCCAAAATATAGTAACCATTTTCATCAACAAGCCAAGTTGTATACTCTGCTAGATATAACTCACCACCAATATGCCCCACGTAGAACAAATCTGTATCAACTTTTATCGCCAATTGCATGCGATCGGAAATTCGATAGTTATATTCCATCTCGGCTGCATAAGAGTACGCACCATTGCTACCCTCATCAATAAAGCTTGGATTCTGCTGCCAATCTGTTCTATTTGGCCATGTACCTTCAGAAGAATATTTAGGCAATCCGACTTGGAAATAAAAGCGCAACTTGTCCGCCAACGTCATTTGCTTTTCAATTTCCAACCCAATATAAAAACCAGACCATGTGGTGTTGTATATATGTGTAGTGCCCTCTACTATAACTGGCCCATCTCCACCAATTATAACGCATTCACCAGAATCAACACCCCACGGAACATAACCCATATCAGGATTATAATCACCCGTTACTAAACTTGTACCCAACCCAAGAATGCTGCCAGAATTGGTTGTCTGAACCAGCTTTATATCTTCTGGAGACATACAAACCTGATACCAATCCTCTGGTGCAGCAACGTTTATAGGAACAGAATAATAATTTCCCTCTAAGTCACCATAAACATAATCACCATTGTTCGTCATCAATGGCAAGAATATACCTGGGTTCGGATAATAATGATCCGACATTTCTAAGTTATGATTGAATATTTCATATCCAAAAGATGGGGAAAGTTTCCAACCACCGAAATCCCATACGTGTCTGGCACCGATTCCCAGTTTTAAATGGTTAGTACGACCAGTTTGGTCACCAACAGAAACCGTAAATATCCCATCCTGCGGCTTTGATGCGTCATACGGCTCCAAGTCATAATCCATGGACATCCCGCCATGCGACATGAATCCCATACTGTATTCGCCATACGCAAACATATCAAAATTGCGAACGCTAAAATTATGCTCTACCCCGACACCAATCTCGTTAAAAACCATATCGTCCCATTCAAGGACTGAATTTACACCAGTTTTAAACTCAAAATCTGCAAAACGACGCGTATATGTGGCATAAACATTTGTCTTGTCTTCACTTGGCACCGCAATACCATTAACCGTCATTGCACCCGCGCTAGAATTTACAACAGGACGTGGAACCTGGTAAGAATACGTTTGGCTGCCAACTATTTGTTTATTCCCAGACTGCCCCACATACTTGGTATACCCTTGACTTGCATACTGACCATAGGCCGTCTGATTGGCATTCATAGAGTTATTAGACTGATAATAAGAAGGCACCCCTTCGTTTGACGCAAACGAAGCCATGGGAACCAACAGTCCACATAAAAAAGCTAACCTTCCTGTCTTCATACCTACATTGTTGAACATATTCTAACATAAAAATCATTTATATGAAAAGCAATTTTTTGAAATTATCATCAAATACTGGATTTCTAGACTCTTTTGTATAAAATCATTCTTATGAATTCAACTTATTACAATATATACATACACGTTCCTTTTTGCATGTCAAAGTGCAACTATTGTGCTTTTTTCTCGCGGGCTTGTGCGAAACCTGATTGGGAAACGTACACAAAAAACATAAAAGAAGAACTCTTATATTGGTCAAAAGTCCTGGGGCGCATTAATGTATCAACTGTATTTTTTGGTGGGGGAACCCCGTCTCTTATGCCGACAGCATCATTTAGTGAGATAATTGCAGATATATACAAACTTTTTGAACCGACAGGCGATTGCGAAATTTCTTTTGAAGCGAACCCCGGAACCATAGATGAAAAAAAGCTTGATAGCTTTATAGCTGCCGGCGCAAACAGGATATCTATCGGTATTCAAAGTTTAGATGACGATAAGTTAAAATTTTTAGGGCGGCGACACGATACCAAAACCGCACTTAAAATTCTAGAAACTGCACTTAAAAAGAATATTCGGGTATCTGCTGATTTTATATATGGCCTACCTGGTGAAGACACAAAATACATTACTCAATTATGCAAAGACATAAATCGACTAGGATTAACGCATTGCTCTTTATACGAACTAACAATAGAACCAAATACTCCTTTTGGTAGACAGAATTTACAAATGCCATCTAACGAAGAAATGGCCGATATGTACCTAGCCATATCAGAAACACTTGGTTTGCCACGATACGAGGTTTCAAACTATGCCGTTAATGGTCAAGAATGTCGCCACAATCTAAATGTCTGGGATGGTGCGCCATATATAGGTATCGGCAAAGGTGCGGCCGGTCGTGTACTAATTGACAATCAATGGTACGAGCAAATGGGTGGCGGTGAAAAATTTGAAAAGATATCTGACGAGACTCGCGCCGAAGAAAGACTGATTACAGGGCTACGTCAAACACGTGGTGTTTATCTTGACAACAATGTAAAAAAAATAATAAATATGGACTACGTACAAAAACATCCAGACTTGTTGCAACAAACGTCTGACAATAGAATTGCTGCCACAAAAAATGGGATATTGATTTTGGACGATTTAATACTAAATCTAATGAGGTAGTTTATGCAAAGTAAAGTTCTGAATATTATCGGAATAATTGCAGTAGCGATTGCAGTCATTTCGGCATATTTTATCACAAGACCAAAGGAGAAAGTTATGAACATGGGCATAAAAGAAGAAAATATGGATTTATCGGTAAAACCTGGTGACAATTTCTTTGACTATGCAACTTTGGGATGGCGACGTGTAAACCCGATACCTGACGATTATACACGATATGGTGCTTTTGAAATTTTACATGATACAAACTTAAAACGAGTCCGTGAAATTGCAGAAACAGATAATGGGAAAATAGGCACTTTGTATTCTGTTGCAATGAACGAAGATAAATTAAACGCAGAAAAAACAACCCCTGTAAAAAAATATCTAGACGAAATAGATGCTATAAAATCTAAATCTGAAATACCGACTTATTTGGGTAAAATGCATAAATTCTCGTCTGCGTTTTGGGCAGATGGTGTTGCGCTGGATGAAAAAAATAGTGAATATTACTTATACAATATCGGCCAAGGTGGTATTGGTTTGTCCAGAGATTACTTTTTTGATGATGATAAAAAGTCTGTTGAAATTCGTAAAAAGTATCGCGAATTTATCGCAAAGCAGACTAAAAACTTTGGGCTTTCTATAGATGCAGATAAACTGTACGCATTGGAAGAACGTATGGCTAAATCATTCTATCCAAAAGAAAAACTGCGCGACCCGAATGCAAACTATCATAAAATGACTCTTGCAGAGGTAAAAGAAAACTTTTCTGCTTTTGATTGGGACGCTTACTTAAAGGCGCGCGGGGCAGATGCCGCAAAAGAAATAAATATAAATCAACCGGAAGCTATCACAGAATCAATCGCAATTATTAATGATACAGATTTAAACCTGATTAAAGATTATCTGAAATATCGCGTAATTAGCGCTGCAGATACGGTATTGGATGATACTACATATGAAATTTCCTTTGATTTTTATAATCGAACTATGGCGGGGCAAAAAGAGCAAAAACCACGTTGGAAACGTGCTGTCGCTTTGCTGGATGGTTCTTTGGGCGAAGAAATAGGAAGACTATATGTCAATAAATACTTTTCTGCCGATGCGAAAAAGCGCATGCAGCAACTAGTAAAAAACTTACAACGCGCTTTGGGAATTCGTATAGAAAACCTATCATGGATGTCAGATGAAACAAAAGCGCAGGCACTTGAAAAATTAAATACATTTAAAGCAAAAATTGGCTACCCAGATAAATGGCGCGATTATTCAAATTTGAATATAAGTGCAGACATATCACTATGGGAAAATGTTGTACGTGTTTCAGAATTTGAAGATGCCTTCTGGCTTGAAAAAATCGGAAAAAAGCAAGACCCCACCATATGGTATATGAACGCACACGAGGTAAATGCGTATTATGACCCTTCAACTAATGAAGTCTGTTTCCCAGCAGGAATATTGCAATACCCATTTTTTGATATGTCTGCAGATGACGCGTTTAATTACGGTGCAATTGGTAGTGTTATAGGCCACGAAATGACACATGGATTCGACGATACTGGAAGACAATTTGACAAAGATGGAAACTTGCGGGATTGGTGGACTGCGGCCGATGCAGAAAACTTTACAAAACGTGCTGACGTGATGAAAGAATTTTTCAACAAAATAGAAATTACGCCAGACGTTCACGCAAATGGAGAATTCACATTAGGTGAAAATTTAGCGGATTACGGTGGCATAACTGTATCTTATACTGCGTATAAAAATTTTGCTACACCGACCGAGACAGTAAACAGCCTATCTGCAGACCAGCGCTTTTTCATAGCCTATGCTGGTGTTTGGGCGCAAAACATACGCGATGCCGAAGCATTACGTTTAACAAAAATGGACGAGCATTCTCTTGGTCAATGGCGTGTTAACGGCATATTACCACACATAGACGCATGGTACGAAGCATTCAATATCACACCAAACGCAAAACTGTATGTGGCCCCAGAAAAACGCGTAAAAATATGGTAAACAAAAAACCGGCAAATGCCGGTTTTTTTTCAATGATGACTAATAAAATGCAAAACTATACTAACAATGAATATTATGGTTATTACTAATAATATCAACTTTTGAACATGGTGACTATGCGAGCCATGACATTGTTCACAATCACAGTGACAGTCACGAACAACCAAAAACCATGATAAACATAACATTAACCCAGAAAAAACAAATAACCATGGTTCAAACCAATGTGGAATAAATTCAGCATGAGCAAACTCTGGCGCAACTAAACCAACAACAGATAATACTATCGGCAACACACAGCAAAACAAATGTGGTAATAGACTTGCAATAATTCCTAACTTAACAGCTTTATTTTTCATGATGAATTCCCCGACGCAGGCTTGTTACCCGCTGGTATCCCCAACAGGAATACTTCGTCACCTTGCAAAATCACCTAACGGTGACCGGCGTAATTCCGCCTTTTTGCTGCGGTTCGAACCTTCCACACAGGCTCGCTTCCTGTTGGTATCCCCAACAGGAATCGAACCTGTATCAAAGGTTTAGGAAACCTCTATTCTATCCAGTTGAACTATGGGGACAACGAACTATATTTTATTCACAGATTTTAATATTGCAAGTTGTAATATTGACTTGTATAATACCCCGCGTCAAAATAAAAGGAAAGGAATTCATGGGAAATAGATTAATAGGTTATGGTTCTTATTTACCAGAAAAAATAGTAAATAATCATGATCTTGAAAAAATAGTCGACACTTCCGACGAATGGATTGTTCAACGTACGGGTATGCGGGAACGGCATTTCGCAAAAGATGACGAAACTGTCGTAGATATGGCAACAATTGCTGCTCAAAGGGCTTTGGAAAACGCTCATCTATCAATAAATGATATTGACATGTTGATTGTTGCAACGACATCCCCAGAACTGGACTTCCCATCAGTTGGTGTTCAAATATTAGGCAGACTTGGTGCAACAAATAACGCACCCGCATTTGATGTTCGTGGGGCGTGCACCGGTTATATTTACGCACTGCATTGCGCACGTGCTTTCTTTACTGCTGGTATGCATAAAAGAATTATGATTGTCGGTGCAGAAAAAATGACTCGCTTTATTGACTGGAGCGATCGAAGCACAGCAGTACTTTTCGGCGATGGTGCTGGGGCTTTAATATTTGAGCATTCTACATCAAGTTATTCGGGTATAATTGATACGGTTGTAATGTCTGATGGTAAAGAAATGGGCATGTTATACGGTACACCAGATCATCACATAATGATGAACGGACCAGAGACATATAAAAAAGCCGTAACTCTTATGCCAGAGGCAGCAAATTATATTATGGAGCATGCAGGAATTACCGCTGATAATGTTGATTGGATTGTTCCACATCAAGCTAATTTGCGCATTATTCAAAGTGGCGCACAACGTCTTGGGTTCCCGCTAGAAAAAATTTTAGTCACAGTGGACAAACATGCTAATACAAGTGGCGCATCAGGAGTACTTGCATTGGCCTATGCTTTTGATAATAATATAATAAAGAAAGGACAGCTCGTCTTATACCCTGCATTCGGCAGTGGTTTAACGTGGGGCGCAGCATTAATTAGGGTATAAAAAATGGCTACTATAACCAGAAATGATTTTGCAAACCGTTTGCGTGAACGTTTCGGTCTGACAACAGCTGATGCGTTTAAGCTGGTCGATATAGTTTTTGATGAAATCAGCGAATCTTTGATTCATGGTGAAGAAGTAAAATTTGCTGGCTTTGGCAGTTTTAAGATTTTAACCAAGGCTCAAAGAATGGGACGTAATCCAAAAACTGGCGAACCAGCTGTAATATCAGCTAGACGGGTTGCTTCTTTTAGACCAAGTAATGAATTTAGAAAAAGGGTCGCAAAAAAATAATAAAAATGCCGGCAAATGCCGGTGTTTTTTATTTATTGATAAATTGTGTGCACACAGTTAATATTATCTTGAAATAAGAAAGGATGTGGCATGAAAATATACGAACAAACAGAATTAGATTTTAAAGATGTGTTGGTAAAACCAAAACGCTCGTTCATAAATTCTAGGTCAGAGGTAGAAATAACACGAGAATATAAATTCAAATGGTGTCCAAGAAAAATAGTAGGCACTGGTATAATCTCGTCTAATATGGCAACTGTTGGAACATTTGAAGTTGCAAAACACATGATGCAAAATAAAATGTTTTGTTGTCTTCACAAACACTATCCAGTTGAAGATTTAATAAAATTTATAACTGAAAATGATTGTCGCGATTATATATTTCTTTCGATGGGATTGCGAGAAGAAGACTATGCAAAAATAGAAAAAATTCTTACAGAATTTCCCGACAAATGCCGGAATATTTGCATAGATGTACCAAACGCTTATATCCCACGTGTAAAGGAACTGGTTATAAAAATGCGCAAACAGTTTCCCGACATTTTATTAATGGTTGGCAACGCTGTAACGGCAGAATTAGTAGAAGACTTGATTCTGTCTGGCGCAGATATTGTTAAATGCGGCATAGGCAGTGGCAGTGCTTGTATAACCCGCAGAATAACCGGTGTTGGCCGGCCACAGTTATCTACTATTTTTGAATGTGCAGATACCGCCCATGGCATTGGCGGAATGATATGCAGTGATGGCGGCGTGGTTTATATCGGAGATATATGTAAAGCATTCGGTGCTGGTGCGGATTTCGTAATGATGGGCGGCTTTTATGCCGGCTGTGAAGAAGCCGCAGGCGACATAATAGAAAAAACTTACCTGACAGATCAGATTGATACTGAGACTGGTGAAAGACTGAAAACAACAAAAAAGTTCAAGATTTTTTATGGTATGTCTTCTGAATACGCCCAGAACAAACACTATCATGGTATGCCAAAATATCGTGCAAGCGAGGGTCGCGTTGTAGAGGTTCCTTTAAAGGGTTCTATTGACAGAATGAATCAAGACATACTTGGTGGCCTGCGCTCTTACATGACATACATAGGCGCAAGACGCTTAAAAGACGTTTCGAAATGCACGACTTTTTATAGGGTAAATACTCAATTAAATACCGTTTTTGGAGAATGAAAAAAGCCCCGTAAAAAGGGGCTTTTTTAAACGAACTTTTCTGGAACCAGATTCGTTATTATTTTAAATGCGCGACGAAAAACAGATGTATCTGGGCTATGATGATATACACGTGGTTTCTTATCACCAGGGCGCATTCCAGTCCAAACAGGCGAATCATCTTCTATCGTTACACGCCACGATGTCTTTGTGTCTTGGATTATCATTTCTCTTAGCTTGTTCGCAAATTCTTTACTTTCAAAAATAGCCACGTTCTCTGTGTTATAGTATGCACTACGTGGGTCTAGGTTAAAACTGCCTATCCAAGAAATATCATCGTCAAACACTATGGTTTTGCTATGCAGAACAGAAAAACTTGATTGTTTACGCTCTCTATCATGCTCTTTGCCACGTAAGTTTTCCGCAGAAAGCATAAACTCATAAACGTCTGCACCAGATTCTATCAATTGCTTTCTGTATTTTTCCCACTTTGCGTAAACAGTAGGCGCATTCGTAGATGCCAAAGAATTAGTAACTATCGTCATATGAACACCAGATTTTTCTTCGTGCAACATATGCTCTAAACCACCCTCGCCAGGAACAAAATATGCGGCAGACATATAAACCGAATCTTTGGTTCTATCCCACAAATGCTGTAATGCCTGAATTATATCACCACGATATAATCCTTTCTCTTCCATCGTCATTTCTACTTTAGAAGGTGGGTCCGCTAAGAACTTTCCATGCCCCCAACTGAAATCAAAATTTTTCTTCTTGTACTCGTTCTGTGCAAGAGAAATAATTTTATTATACTCTCTTATTGCCTCGGCACTTTTCTCTTCTATCTCGTCAAACTTTTTTTCAAGTTTTCTTAGCTCTCGTTTTGATTTAGCCTTTGGAAATACAGACGCAGGAATTGCTAAATGATAATTCCAATACTCGTCAAAACTTGCCGTTGCATATTTCGTCATGTCCCCTATGAACAAAACGTCTGTGTCGGAAAAGTTAGAAGCCGTTTCAGGATAGAAATAATTACTGCCAACGTTACGCCCACCTGTTATATAGGCAACGTTATCAACTATGAATAACTTGTTATGCATTCTGGAATTTAAGCGGTTAAAATCCAATAAAAACTGTGGGTAATACAAAAGTTTTGCACGATTGGCAACAGGATTAAAAACTTTCACTTCTATGTTAGGATGCTGGTTTAACAACATAACATCGACTATGTCAGATTTTGTGCCATAGTCGTCTAGTAAAATTCTTATTTTTACACCACGGTCGGCCGCACGCTTTAATTCCCCTATTAAAACCCTCGAAGAAAAGTCATTACTGTAAATGTACGTCTGTAAATCTATCGTTTTGGTTGCCATACGTGCAAAAGCCGCACGAATCACAAACGCAGATAAACCGTCTTCGATTAGCGTTGCACCACTTATTTCTGGATCTTTCGAAAGCTCTTTTGAATAGCACTGAGCTATTGGTGTTTCCATAGGATTATAATTGAAATCTGAGGCGGTAACTTTTGGGCTATAATTTGACAACCTCTCGTCTGTGGTAGAAATAGGTATAGTCGTGCACCCCATAAAAGGAAGAGTAAAAATAAACAAAGAAACCTTTTTTAACAAGGACAATTGCATAACCTTTCTTTTTATTGCCGGTTTAATATACAATATACGCAAAAATCTGTCAATTTCATTAAAAAACTGTACAACAAGAAGTAAAACCCATCCCTTGAAAGCACTAAAATAAATATGAAAAAATAGTTGATTGTTCTATTTTTTCATTTGCGTGATTTTGTGCAATATGATAAAATTATCTGTAATAGAAGGGAAGTTTTAGCATGAAAAGATTAGTTGCTGTACTTAGTAGTTTACTTGTTTTACCAGCTTTTGCCGAGGTTGCACCTGAATATTACTATCAAGAATTGATGGCTCAATATGCAGATGAAATGCCTGTGACAGAGTTTGTAGAAGAAGAAGTGGCAACAGAACCGACTGAGGCAGAAACTAAGGATAACACCCCTGTTGTTCCTGCGGCAGTTAGTCCAAGAACGGCAACAGGTCGTGCAACAACATCACGTGCTATAACGTCTGCGACGACATCTTCTGCTCGTAATGTGGCATCACGCAATATTTCTAATGCAACAACTGCAAGAACTGTTAGCGCACGACCATCGACAGTGTCCAGCACTACAACAACGACACGTCCGACAACAACCGCTTCACGTAGCGCAGTTAACCGAACGACTGGGGCAACAACTACGGCCCGCTCGACCGCTGCAACAACAGTTACCAATCGTCCAGCAACAACAGTTCGTTCAACTGGCACAAAAACAACGGCAGCAGCTCAGCAGAATTTAACAACAAGAGCGTCGGGCACGAATACTAACAATACTGCACGTGCTTCTATTGTCCAGACAGATACAGTTAACACACCTTTGTATGTCAGCAGCAGGGTTGGCGTTAACAGCACATCAAATGTTTCAACACGTGTGCCAACAATTCGCGTAGGTTCAACGACAACAACTACCAATACGACAGAATCTACATCTTCTGCGACATCAATAGATGAATTGGCGCAGTTGACGGACTATTGCAAGGCTCAGTACACTGCCTGTATGGATAACTTCTGTAATGTTTTGGACGATAATCAGGGGCGTTGCAGCTGCAGTGCAAATTTATCTAATTATGCTGAAACAGAAGACGCACTAAAGAAAGCAACAGAAAGTTTACAAGATGTTGCGCAACAAATTCAATATATTGGCTTAACGTCTGATGAAGTTGAATCTTTGTTCACACAGACAGAAGCCGAATTAGAAATGCAGACAAGTACAGACAGCAGTCAGTTAAAAAATTCTTTGGATAAGATAAAAGATATGATTGTCGAGGTACAGGGTGGGACATCTACATCTTCCAATACGGGGCTAAGTTTTGATTTGTCTGGATTGTTAGATTTTTCAATCGATAGTACAGGTTTCGATTTAAGCTCATTCTTAGGAATGTCGTCTAATACCGGCAGCATAAGCAATCAACGTGGTGAACAGCTTTACAAAACAGCAACTGCACGCTGTAAGGCATCGGTATTAAACAGTTGCTCTGCCCAAGGCGTCGATATAAATGTTATAACAAATTCGTACGATTTGGAAATAGATAAGGCATGTATAGCATACGAAAGATCTTTAACAGAATCTAACGACCAAATGGCATCAACGGTTCGCAACGCGAAAAGCGTTTTACAACGTGCTCGCCTATTAGTCGCCCAACAGAAAAATGCTTATGATTTACGTGAATGCGTAAGCGAATTAGACAACTGTATGCAAGATGACTTCGTTTGCGGTGATGATTATGAAAACTGCCTTGATCCAACCGGAAAATATATCGTTAACGGGGAAATTGTCGTCGGCAGCGAACCCGGCAAACCATCGGACACAAGTGCGTCAATATATCAAATGTGGTCATATAAAAACGGAACCAAGAATGCTTGGACCGATGGCGGAACACTTGGTGAATACATAGACTCAACCGTTACCGCATCACTTCCTAGCCAAAGCACAACGTCAAGTATATCAGAATACCTACAAAACAAAATAGGTTATCATAGTGATTCAGATGGGAAAAATTATGGTATGTGCGTATCTGTTCTAAATAAATGTCAAGACATTACATATACTGGCACAGGTCAAAACGCAAAATATAACCCACAAAACAACGTAATAAAGGAATATTTGAACAGAACATTGGTACAAATAAAAGCTGCTCAGGATACAGTATTATCAGATTATGCAGAAGATTGTATTACGGACGTATCTTCTTGCTTGGCCCAGAATAATTACAATTCTACCAATCCGGTTACTACAACAATTGCGATAAATGCTTGCAAATCTGTAATAACTACATGCATGTCAGTAAATGGTGCCGAGGGTCAAACAGAAGCGGAATGGGTAGGCAACATGCTGAATAGCGCAACTTGTCCATCGGGTTCACAAGGCACATACCCGAACTGCCTATGCGATGGAAATAAGGCTTATATGCCATCTAAAAACGAATGTTGGGCTTGTCCAGAAGAACATGGCCACAATTCCTCTGATAACAAACCACCATCCTGTAAATGTGCCCAAGGTTATACATACGACCTATCAACAAATAAGTGTGTTATGAGCAAAGCGGAAGTGTCAGGCAGTATAAAAGATGATGATTTAGAAATTAAAACACCATAAAAAATCCCCATAAAATGGGGATTTTTTATTGCTTAACAAAAACTATTAAATCACAAGATTTGGGCGAGATGCGCGCAGGTTATTTAAGGAATTGTCCTGGACTTTCTTAAATTCATCTGGATTCCATATCTGAAAACTGTTTCCACGGCCAACAAACAATGCACTATCCTTAATACCAGCATGTTTTAATAAATCTTCTGGTATAACTATACGCCCCGTCACATCAAATGCCAATGGTCGTGCATCAGCAAATAACAATGCAGACAAATCATCAAGGTTACTATCAAAAACACCCATTTTGTCTGTTGCTGATGCCAGTTGCTCCATCCTGGACATCGACAGACCTTCTATACAATTATGTGTAAAAGAACGGTATAAAACAACACCAACAAACTTTTCTGACGCAACTGAAGCCCGGAAAGACGCAGGAACAGATATGCGCCCTTTGGTATCCAAACGATTTTCATAAGATGAGAGAAACAATGACATTTTCGGTCCTTGTTTTGGGCTTCTACCCCAGTGCCTTTCCTTAGCTTCACCAGAAATTTAGCACGGCATTTTATGGTTGTCAATGACAATTTATAATCATTTTATGGTATTTTATGGTTTTACAAGTAAAATCATACTATTTTTAAATAAAATAAAAATAATTGTATTTTATGCTTGACGCGCGATTCGTTTTTGTTCTAAGATGTTTGTATAGACAAGGAGAAAAGATTTTAAAGCCTCAGAAAACCGCTAAAATACTGGGGTTTTAACAAAAAAAGCAAAATAATCGAGAAATCAAATCTAATTTTTGTAAATACTTATGTACATACAAAAAAATAGTAGATTTTTCACAAAAACCCGAAAGGAGGGACCGCACAATGTCAAAATCTATAAAAGAAATTATGATTGCTTTAAATCAAGTTTTAACAACTACGGTTTGGGTTAATGAAGACAGACAGATTATTTCCTTGGCCGATGAATTACAAATTGGCCATAACAATGCACCACGCTCAATAGAAGACTTACCTCGTCCATCTTTGGTCGGTGCGTATGTATCCTTACAAATAAGAACAGATAATTTTGACGTAGCCGCAGAAACGTTGGAGACAAAAACATTAGCTTTACGTGTAAAAGAAATGGTTTTTGCAGAAGCGAAAAAGATAATGGATGCGGCAGACGTAACTGTCACAAGCAAAGTAGCTCGCGCCGCATAAGACATAAAAAATCGCGGTCTATTCGGGCTAAAAAAGTTTCTGGGGAACCAGAAGGAAGGGGGAAGTTACCGGCAAGTAATTGCCGGTAATCATTTTTATATAGTTATTCTTGCGTAACTATCTCGTCCCTAATTTTTGAGACAGACGCAGCACGCGCTGCAATAACGTCGTTCAAATTGGCGCCAGTTAAATCTGACGCGTATTTTATAGAATTTGCAAATGCCAATGCGTCACTATTTCCATGAGTTTTAACTGCAAATCCCTTTAAACCTAAAAACGTCGCACCTGCATAGGAACGCGGGTCTATCTTATTCTTCAAACGCTTAAATACGTGCACCAAGAAAAATGCACCTATTATTGCAAGTATTGACTTTTTTAAGTTATCTACAAGTACACGCTTTATAAGCTTCGCAGTACCTTCTACTGTTTTTAAAACTATATTTCCGGTAAAACCATCCGTAACAACAACTTGAACATTGCCGCCACCAATATCATTACCTTCTACAAAACCTATATACTCGTATGGCAACTCATCTTTATGCTCTGTTAAAAGTTTATTTAACTTCTGCAGAGTCTCATTACCTTTTGTCGCTTCTTCACCTATGTTCAAAACGCCGACTTTAGGTCTGGACATTTTCCCAATTACTTCTGCGTATACACTGCCAAGAATAGCAAAGTCAAACAAGTCTCGCTCGCCACACTGGACGTTGGCCCCCAAGTCTAGCACAACCACACGGGAATCACCACCACCAGATGGCAACATCGTTGTAATTGCAGGTCTTGAAATTCCATCTATTGTTTTTAGCGCCAATTTGGACAGGGACATTAATATTCCCGTGTTCCCCGCACTAACTACGGCAGCAGAATTCCCTTCCCTGACGTCTTTTATTGCCATATACATCGATGTATCCTGAGAGTGACGTATAACATCACGAACCTTGTCCGTTCCCTTAATAACACCAGGTGCATCAATTACTTCGCAATTACGTGCGACACGTGGGTACTTAGCCAACAAAGGGTTTAAAACCTTTGTCTGACCAAATAGACGGAAGAACACCTTATCCTCACCATTTTGGTATAAAAACTGGTTCATACCACCTAAAACAGCATTGGGGCCTTTGTCACCGCCCATTGCGTCAATTGCTATAATTTTCTTTTCTGCTGACATGATACAATTAAAAAAAGCAGAACCGGTTCATAAGTGCATGCCCCAAGTTCTGCCTTTAATCCTTTTAGTATATTATTTTGCACCACAAGCTGGACATACATGATGAGGACGCTTCTTCTCGCCACATGTCTTGCATACCGTGCAAGGCATCACAGACAATGCATCATGTGAACGACGCTGTGCTGAACGTGCTTTACTTGTTTTACTTTTTGGCGTTGCCATTTCTTTATCCTTTTATTTACGGTTAAGTATTTTATTATAATCTTTCTCTTTTGCAAGGAAAACTTTACTGTTCAACCGGTACGCCGCCCAAGGCATTTTTCGCAGCCCTAAGCGACGTTTTTATGCCCACGTTAGATATCCAACAACTGCTGTTGAGCGTTACCCTCACGTGCAAGCTTTTCTGCTTTCTCTTCTTCCTTGGCGATTTCACGAACACGACGGACATACGCACCAGTACCAACAGGTATCAAACGACCAACTATTAAGTTTTCGTTTATACCAACCAGTTTATCTGTTGCACCACTTATCGCTGCGTCTACCAATACTTTTGTCGTCTGTTGGAACGATGCATTGGATATGAACGAACGACTTGTCAAAGATGCGCGTGTCAAACCTACCAATACCTGAGAAGATTCTGCAGGTCTGCCACCATCGTGTATTACCCTTGCATTTTCTTCTTCAAAATCAACACGGTCTACAACCTGCCCCATCAAGAACCCTGTATCGCCAGGATTGGTAATCTCAACACGGCGTGTCATCTCTCGTATCAGAATTTCAATATGCTTGTCGTTGATTGACACACCCTGCAAACGGTAAACTTGCTGAATCTGTTCAACCATAAACGTAGCCAATGCTTTCTGACCTAAGATACGCAAAATGTCTTGTGGTACAGGATCTCCATCAACCAGCTTGTCCGCCTTCTTAACGACGTCACCGCTACGGACCAACAAGTTAGTACCCTTTGGCACAGCATATTCTACTGGCGCCGTACCGTCTTCTGGCATGATACGGATAATGATTTTTGATTTTGCATCTTCCAATTCAATCGTTCCGTCAACCTCTGCTAGTAACGCTGGGTTCGCAGGACGACGAACTTCTAACAGTTCGTTAACTCGTGGTAGACCACCGGTAATATCGCCCGTACGCTTCGTTTGTACTGGAATACGCGCCAAAACATCACCAGCCGCAACAGTAGAACCATTCGACACATTCAGGATAGAATACATAGGTAATAAGTATTCAGCAATTTTCTTGCCACCCAATGATATTACCTGCCCCTTTTCGTCAACCAATGTTATTGCCGGATTCAGAGCTTTCTTTGTATTAGCTTTCCAGTTTATAACCTTGCGAGAAACAATACCCGTCGTAGAATCTACTTCTTCCTGATATGATACGTTCTCAATCAAGTCTTGGAACTGAACTATACCGTCTTTTTCAGCGATAATTGTGTTGGCATATGGGTCCCATTCTGCAACCTTTGCACCTTTTTCGACCTTGTCCCCATCATTTACAATCATCATTGCGGCATATGGCAACTTTGTTGTAAATAATTTTTCGCCCTTGTCATCCACAACAGACAATTCACCGTTACGTGACAGAACTACAATACGACCAGCCGAGTTCTTAATCGTATTAACACCAGACAATTTAATCGTACCAGCGACAGGAACTTCAATATAGTGACTTTCTGCCCCACCAGACGCAACACCACCAATGTGGAAGGTACGCAACGTCAACTGAGTACCAGGTTCACCAATTGACTGACCCGCAATAACACCGACCGCTTCACCTACATGAACCAATGCCTGACGAGACAAGTCCATACCATAGCACTTTGCACACAAACCATCACTGCAGCAAGTCAATACACTACGTACATCGACACTTGGTAAACCAGATTCATTAATCTTACGTGCCGCAACCTTCGTTACCAACTCGCCCGCAGGAACGATTACTTCCTTAGTAATTGGGTGAACAATATCATGTGCCGCTGTACGTCCCAAAACTACGTCACCCAATGGAACTGCCAATGTGCTGCCCTGATATACTGGTTTCGCTGTAATGTATTCCGTTGTACCACAGTCATGTTCTGTAATAACGGTATTCTGCGCCAATTCAACCAAACGACGTGTTAAATAACCAGCGTCAGCAGTCTTCAAAGCCGTATCCGACATACCTTTACGCGCACCGTGAGTTGACGTAAAGTATTCCGCCATTGTCAGACCTTCCTTAAAGTTCGAAATAATAGGAACTTCAATAATAGATCCGTCTGGTTTCTGCATCATACCACGCATACCAGCAACCTGCTGAATCTGACGTTTTGAACCACGCGCACCTGACAAAGCCATCATCAAAACAGAATTCCAATGATCACCCGTTGTCTTACCCAGCGCAGCATATGCCAAGTCACCAATCTTATCCGTTGTGTTCTGCCACAAGTCAATCAACTTATTGTGCTTTTCACCACCAGATAACAAACCGTTTTGGTATTGTTCATTAATTTCTTCAGCTGCTTTTTCTGTTTCTTCAATAATGACTTTCTTTTCTTCTGGAATAACGATGTCCTCGTAACCAATAGAAATACCACTGCGTGCAGCCTGTTCAAAACCAGTATCTTTCAAAGCGTCTGCCAACAGAATCGTTGCCTTATCACCACAACGTTCATAAGTAGTCGCCAACAAAGACTTGATTTCACCAACTGGCATAACTTTATTCACCAAATCAAACGGCATGTTTTCAGACTTTGGTAACAATTCACCCAAAATCATACGACCTGCTGTTGTCTTGTAAATTTTACCGTTTATACGCGCAACAATAGGCGTGTGTAATGTGATAGACTTATTTTCCAAAGCCATCTTTACTTCGTCCATATTTGCAAAACGTGGCGATTTGTCTGTGTGTTCACCGTTTATCAAAGAGATATAGTAAACACCCAAAACCATGTCTTGTGATGGAACAATCATAGGTTCACCGTTTGCAGGTGACAATATGTTGTTAGAAGACAACATTAATGTACGCGCTTCCAATTGTGCTTCCAATGAAATTGGAACGTGTACAGCCATCTGGTCACCGTCAAAGTCGGCGTTAAATCCCTTACATACCAATGGGTGTAAACGAATAGCCTTGCCTTCAATCAAAACAGGTTCAAATGCCAACATAGACAATCTGTGTAGAGTTGGCTGACGGTTCAACAATACAGGATGTTCATGAATAACCTTTTCCAAGATTTCCCATACAACATCTTCACCGTTTTCAACCATCTTACGCGCTGTCTTTAACGTATTAGCATAATCACCAGCCATTAAACGTGCAAAAACAAATGGTTTAAACAATTCCAATGCCATAGTTTTTGGCAAACCAACCTGATGTAATTTCAAAGATGGTCCTGACACAATAACACTACGGCCAGAATAATCAACACGCTTACCTAACAAGTTCATACGGAAACGTCCAGACTTACCACGTAAAGAATCTGACAGAGACTTTAATGGACGGCGGTTCTGAGAAACCATAGGACGTGCCTTGTGTCCGTTATCAAACAAAGAATCTACCGCTTCCTGCAACATACGCTTTTCATTGCGCACGATAATTTCAGGTGCGTGCATTTCTATAAATCTTTTCAAACGATTGTTTCTGATGATTACACGACGGTACAAATCATTCAGATCAGATGCCGCGACATGTCCCGCATCCAATGTAACCAACGGACGCATATCTGGTGGAATTACAGGTATAACGTCTGGCAACATCCAAGCAGGGTCCGTTTTAGAATCCAAAAATGCTTCAACCAGCTTCAACTGCTTTATTAAGCCTTTACGCTTTGAATCAGACTTCGTTTCAGCCAATTCTGCGCGTAAACGTGTACGCTCGTCACCCATGTCAAGATTTGCTATTATGCTGCGAATTCCTTCTGCACCTATACCTACGTGGAATGCGTCTGCACCAAATTCCTCAACAGCTTTCTGATATTCATCTTCACTGATAACATCATATTGCTTCAAGCTTGTTAAGCCTGGTTCAATAACAATATAGGCATCATAAGAAATAACCTGCTCTAACTTTTTCTGAGGTAAATTATTCAACAATGTCGCAATTTTACCTTCGCGCAAGAACCACGTGTGTGCAACAGGCATTGCTAACTTAATGTGCCCCATACGTTCACGACGTACGTTTGATGGTCCAACTTCTACACCGCAACGTTCGCAAACTACACCACGGAACTTTATTCTTTTATACTTTCCGCACGCACATTCATAATCCTTTACAGGACCAAAAATCTGCTGACAAAACAATCCCTCTGGCTCTGGTTTCAGAGAGTGATAATTAATTGTTTCTGGTTTTTTTACTTCACCATGAGACCAAGAAAGTATTTCTTCCGGTGACGCAATCGTAATGCGTAACGCGTCAAACTGTTCCTTGGTTTCTATCTGTCCAAATATCTTCTGCAACATATTGGTCATATATTTTGCTCCTTTCAGTCGCTAAAAGCTTTTCTTGACCGATACCTTTAAGTATGGGTACCGGTCAAAGTCATTAGTCTATTTTCTTTGGTGTTAACGCCAAACCTAACCCGCGCAATTCACGTACAAACACGTTAAACGCTTCTGGTGTACCAGTCTGGAAATCGTTGCTGCCCGATATAATCGCTTCGTACATCTTTGTACGCCCAACTATATCATCCGACTTTACAGTCAACATTTCACGCAACAGGTGAGCTGCACCATGAGCTTCCAATGCCCACACTTCCATTTCACCTAAACGCTGACCACCCATATGGGCCTTACCAGACAACGGCTGTTGCGTTACCAACGAATAATTACCAATAGAACGTGCGTGAATCTTTTCATCAACCAAGTGATGCAGTTTCAGCATGTACATTACACCAACTGTTACAGGACGAGCAAACTTTTCACCAGTCATACCATCATACAAAGTAAACTGCCCTGATTCTGGTAATTTCGCCAATTTCAACATACGCTTGATGTCTTCTGACGTCGCACCATCAAATGTTGGTGTAGCCATAGGAACACCGTCTTTCAACAGCGCAGCTTCTGCACGGACGTCTGTGTCGGTCATCTTGTCAAGCTTTTCGGCCATGTCTTTACCGTAAACCTTGCCCATCACCGCACGTAAATCATCCGTTACAGCACGTTTCTGCTTTACTTCTTCCAAAACAGCACCAATCTGTTGACCCAGTGTACGCGCAGCCATACCAAGGTGTGTTTCCAAAATCTGACCTAAGTTCATACGACTAGGCACACCTAATGGATTCAATACCAAATCAACTGGCGTTCCGTCTTCCATATAAGGCATGTCTTCAATAGGCACAACCTTTGATACAATACCCTTGTTACCATGACGACCAGCCATCTTATCACCAGGCTGCAACTTCATCTTATGTGCAATGTATACTTTCACTTCTTTCAGTACGCCTGCACCCAAAGAATTCGTCTCTGTTGCCTTGGCTATTTCTGCATCTGCCTTTTCATTCAGTGCTTTCAACTTAGCCACGTGCTGTTCACGTAGTTCATCAATCTTTGCCTGTGCTTCTTTGTTGCGAACAACAATCTTCTTCACATCAGCAGGTTTGATACCTTCAAAGACTTCCTGTGTAAGTTTCTTGCCTATAAATGGCTTTAAACTTCCAGTACCGCTGTCAATAACCTGACCTTCTGCAATTTGGAAAATCTGATCCGCAAAGCCGCGCTCTATAATAGAAGTTTCTTCTTCGCGATCTTTGTTTATTTTCTCTATCTTTTGCAGTTCAATCATCTGTGTGCGCTCGTCTTTCTTTACACCATGACGTGTCAAGACGTTAACACCAATTACAGTACCTTCTTCGTTCGGACCTACACGCAAAGATGTATCTTTTACGTTAAGTGCTTTTTCACCAAAGATGTTACGCAATAACGCTTCTTCTGGTGTCAACAAGGTCTCGGATTTTGGAGATACACGACCTACCAAAATATCACCCTGTTTTACACGTGCACCAACATAAATAATACCAGATTCATCCAAGTTCTTTAACGCTTCTTCACTGACGTTTGGAATATCACGTGTCAGACTTTCTGGCCCTAATTGAGTATCACGAACTTTAAATTCTTTCTCGACAATCTTTATAGACGTAAACACATCATCACGTGAAATGCGTTCGGAAATAACGATAGAGTCTTCATAGTTATATCCACGCCATGGAACGAATGCCACCAAGACGTTGCGTCCCAAAGCCAATTCTCCGTAATTCATAGAAGAACCGTCCGCGATAATGTCGCCAGCAGAAATACGATCACCTACTTTTACCAATGGTTTCTGGTGAATCAATGTTTCACTGTTGCTACGTTCAAACTTTTCCAAATTGTAAATATCAACACCCGTCACAACATTGCGGCTGTTCATACATTTTACAACGATACGGTTCGCATCAACAGATTCAACAACACCACTGTGCTTTGCAGCAACACCAGTTCTTGAATCACGTGCAACTTCACGTTCGATACCTGTTCCAACTAATGGTGCCTGAACACGCATCAAAGGAATCGCCTGACGCTGCATGTTAGATCCCATCAACGCACGGTTCGCGTCGTCATTTTCTACGAAAGGAATCAAACCTGTTGCAATTGATACCACCTGACGTGGTTCAACGTCGATAAGGTCAATTTCTTCTTTCGGAACCATTGTAAATTCACCATCTACACGTGCCGTAACAACGTCTTCTGCTAAGACTCCATTAGACGTTGTAGGTGTATTACCTTGCGCTATCTTATGCCCCAATTCCTCGTCAGCGGTCAGATATACCATCTTGTCTGTAATTTTGCTGTTTTCAACAACATAGTATGGCGTTTCAATAAATCCGTATGGATTTACACGAGCATACGTTGCCAAGTGGTTAATCAAACCAATATTCGCACCTTCTGGTGTGTTAATTGGGCAAAGTCTTCCATAGTGAGTTGGATGAACGTCTCGGACGTCAATACCCGCACGATCACGGTTCAAACCACCAGGACCTAATGCAGAAATACGACGCTTGTGTTCCAATTCAGACAATGGATTATACGCATCCATAAACTGTGACAACTGTGAGGTTCCCAAGAACTCTGATACCAAGGACATCAATGGTTTTACATTGATAACATCCTGTGGTTGCATATTGGCAATGTTCGGAGAAGACAAGCTTTCACGAACCAGACGTTCAATACGAACCATACCTGTGCGGAATGTCTGTTCTAACAATTCACCAACTGTACGAACACGACGATTTGATAAGTTATCTATATCATCAACCGTGTCTTTGTGATCAATTATGTTGGTAAGTGTTTTCAATACCGCCAAGAAATCTGACTTCGTTAATAAACGTTCATCTTCTGGTTTTTTGCCAGAATCTATCTTTAAACGCTTATTCATCTTAAAACGACCAACAGCCGACAAATCATAATATGCTGGGTCAAAACCTTGACGCATAAACAAGTTAATCGCTGCCTCTAACGTTGGACGTTCACCAGGACGAATAATGTTATAGATTTCAATCAAAGCTTCTTCACGATTTACTGTCTTATCCGCAATCAATGTATTGCGCATATGGGCAGAAATTGTAGTATTGTCTATGGCTATCAAAGATATTTCTTTGACATTCATCTTCTCTAAGTCAGCAATAACATCTGGCGTGATTTCTGTACCAGAACGATACAATACATTACCTTCTGCATCCAAAATCGGATCAAACAAATATTCGCCAATCAAAGAATCTTGAACAATTCCAAAATCTTTGGAAGCGTTCATAACCTTTGACAAACGCTTTGCGTTCATACGATCGCCCTTAGACGCTAATGGCTTTTTGTCTTTTGGATTAATTAAATCATAATTCAAACGATACTTATCCAGACTTTCAAAAGATGCCGTCTGACCAATCCACATATTCCCATCGAACTTCAAAGGAATCTTCTTGTAGAACACGTTCAAAATTTCTGTGTCATCCATTCCACGAATTGTCGGTTTACGTGGATCTGCCTGCCACTTCTTTTCATCTTCTGCACAAGGCAAGCAACGCAACAGAACAGTTGCTGGAATCTTACGACGACGGTCAATACGAACATAAATAACGCCCTTAGATTCTTCAAAATCAATCCAGCTACCATGTTCCGGAATGATACGAGCTGTATAAGTAATCGGGTTTCCTGCGATTTTTGCTTCCTTGGTTGTGGCGAACACTACACCTTGGGCACGATGCATCTGAGAAACAATTACACGTTCCACACCAGCAGCAATGAAACTACCACGGTCTGTCATCAAAGGCACTTCGCCCATAAATATTTCTTGTTCTTTAATATCGCGCAGCGTTTTCTTGCCGTCTTCTGCGATATCCCACAAAATCAATCTCAGCTTCAGCTTCAACTTGCTAGAATAATTCAAGTTGCGCAGCATACATTCTTTCTCGTTATAGACAGGTTTGTCTAATGTATATTCAACGAATTCCAAATCTGCAATGCCTGCATAGTCTTTGATTGGGAACATAGATGAAAATACATTCTGCAGACCAATATTCTTTCTGTTCTGCGGATCAACGTCTGCCTGCAAGAAATCTTTGTAAGAATTATATTGAATTTCAACTAAATCAGGAAGCGGAGTTTGCAAAAAACTTTTTCCAAAAGATTTTCTGAATTTCTGGATAATTGCCATTGGTATCAATCCTTTTTTTTGTGCGTTTTGCAAACGAAACAATTTCTATATGTTTTATACGCCTTTGTGCCCACCTAGGGAAAAATCCCCAGATGGGCGGCGTTCGCGCAGTAATATACTGCGACTTAAATGTTCTGGAACAACTAGGTTCCAAGGTGAATTATTTCAATTCTACCTTTGCACCTGCCGCTTCCAACGTAGCTTTCATCTTTTCAGCTTCGTCTTTAGCAACAGCTTCTTTAACTGCCTTTGGTGCGGATTCTACCAATGCTTTGGCTTCGCCCAAACCTAAACCAGTCATTTCTTTAACGGCTTTGATTACTGCTAATTTGTTAGCACCAACTTCAGCCAGAACGACGTCAAATTCGCTCTTTTCTTCTGCAGCAGCACCTGCAGCTGGACCAGCAGCAACTGCAACAGCAGCAGCAGCGCTTACGCCCCAAGTTTCTTCCAACGCTTTGGACAGTTCAACTGCTTCCAAAACGGTCAATTTTGACAATTCGTCAACTAATTTTTGAATGTCTGCCATTTTTTTAGCTCCTATTCAGTAAATCAGAACTTTAACGTTCTGGTTATTTTTAATTCTTTTTTCCATACTCTGCGGAAACGCGAGCCAAACGCGATGCTGGTTCAACCAAGATACGCGCAATAGTACCACGAATTTCCAACAGGGACGGCAGTTTGGATAATTGCAAAATATCGTCTTTGCTCAGAACCCCTTCATCCATCTTACCACCAACAATTGTCAAGTTTGGATGTGCATCTGCAAACTTTGCCAATACTTTGGTAACCGCCAAACCATCAGTTGCAACAGCAACAGCAGTTGGACGCTTCATCATTTCGGATACGGGTTCAAAGTCAGTGTCTTTTAACGCCAACTTCATCAAACGGTTTTTGACAACTTTGAATACAGAAACCAATGGGCGTAATTCATTACGCAATGCTTCCATTTCTTTTACAGTCAAACCATGGTTTTCAATAACGAAAACACCGTTCGCTTCTTTCAAGGACGATTGCAACGCTGAAATCAAATCTGATTTTTCTTCGCGTCTCATATCTTTACCCTTATCTGCAAGATTCTGAACCTAAATTCAAAATCCCTGTTTTGTTAAACTTTCCATCCAACGTTCCCGTCGGGTGGGGCCTGCTTCTGCCCCAAAGAATCTTTTCTTTGTCTATGATGGCAATTAAGTCCATTTCTGGGCACCATCAGTCTCGGACAGAAATCTGTACGCGGTAAGGAAATTTCCCCACCGCGATTTCATTATTTTATATCAACCTTTAATCCAGGTCCCTGAGTCGTCGCAACAGCGGCACCCAAAATGTACTGACCCTTTACGGATGCAGGTTTTACTTTCTTTAGCTGTTCAACCAATGCATTTACATTTTCAACCAATTTATCAGTTGCAAATGACATTTTACCTACACCGGCGTGAATGATACCCTTCTTTTCCGCACGATATTCAATCTGACCAGCTTTCGCAGTCGCTACCGCTTCTGCAACATTGTTCGTAACCGTACCCAATTTTGGATTCGGCATTAAACCTTTTGGTCCCAAAATACGTGCAATTTTTGACATCTTTGGCATCATATCTGGTGTTGCAATTACACGGTCAAAATTAATTTCACCCGCTGCAACTTTTTCAATCAGATCTTCACCACCAACAACGTCAGCACCAGCTTTCTTCGCTTCATCTGCCGCGTTTACTGTAAACACAGCAACACGAACTGTTTTACCTGTGCCATTTGGTAAAGATACCATACCACGAATGTTTTGATCTGCTTTGGTAACATCAACACCCAAACGGATAGCTACTTCCAAAGTCTCATCAAATTTCTTCGATGTATATTCACGCAATGCTTCAATAGCTTCGGCTAAAGAATAAACTTTGTCTTGGTCCAATTTTGCCCAAGTCTGCTGTCTTTTTGTAGCTTTCATATCTTATTCCTCCACCTTTACGCCCATCGAACGGCATTGACCCGCAACAATATTCATAGCAGATTCAATGGTAGAGCAATTCAAATCCGGCATCTTATTTTCAGCAATCTCGCGAATTTGTGCTTTGGTTATTGTACCAACAAAATCACGACCTGGTTTATGAGAACCAATTTTCAGCTTCAACGCCTTTTTAATATAGTACGATACAGGTGGCAGTTTCATAATAAATTCAAAACTGCGGTCCGTATAAACAGTAATAATGCAAGGAATTGGCATTCCTGGTTCTTTATCAGCCGTTTTATCGTTAAACTGTTTGCAGAACTCTGCAATGTTTACACCAGCAGCACCCAACGCCGGTCCAATTGGTGGCGCAGGATTAGCCTGCTTCGCGGGGACAACTAGTTTAACAATCCCCTTTAATTCTTTTTTTGCTGCCATTTTTATTCACTCCATTTTTTTGGTTAGTGTTTGTGGTTCGATGTGGCGCATCTACCACAGGATTTTTTAAGAATCTTTCTCAAAAATCCAAAAACTTACTTTTTATTTTCTTTCGTCTTTGCTATCACCGTATCTACAAAAGCACGCCTTTCTTTAGCAAACTTTTCAACCATCTCTTTCGTTTCGGGCTTCTGACGCCATCTTTCTAGCGCTTCAATTAACTCTTGCCTAGAAAACCTTACAACCAACCTTCCTGTCAAATCCCGATATACCATACTTAAACCCTTTCAACCTGCGTAAAGTCTAGCTCTACACTGGTTTCACGACCAAATACCAATATTGTCGCCGTCATCTTCTGCTTTACATTATCAACTTCTGCAACAACACCATTAAAGCCCGTAAATGGCCCGTCTATTACATGAACTTCTTGACCAACTTCGTAAGTAACATCTTCTGTAACAACACTGCCTTCTTCAACCTGCTTTAACAAGCGACGCGCCTCTTCCTCGCTTACTGCAATAGGCTTATTTTTTGCACCCAAAAACATAACTACCTGAGGCATCAATTTCACTAACGAAAACGTTTCGTTATTCATAATCATTTGGACAACAATATAGCCAGGGAAAAATTTCTTCTCTGTTTTTACACGTTTTCCAGCTTTTATCTCGGTAATTTCACGCGTAGGTACCAAGATTTCACCAAAGTACGCATTCAAACGACGTTTATCTATCTGCTCACGCAAACCACGCGCAACTTTGTCTTCGCACCCGGTATGAACGTTCACAACGAACCACTGCATTTTGTCTTCCATAATAACTTCCTTTGCCCGTTTAGAAAATCCAACCAACCAGCGCGTTCAAAACACTATCAATAACAAAAAAGAACAACGCCGCCAAACCAGAAAATACCAATATCATTATAGTCGCACGAATAACACTATCACGTGACGGCCACACTATCTTAAACCACTCGCTACGAACAGATTTGATATATTCTAGTACTTTTTTCATAAAAAAATTACCTATATTTCAACTAAAACCTTAAAAAGCAACCGTCGTCACTTCTAAGATTTCTGGCAGGGGCAGAAGGAATCGAACCCTCATCCGCGGTTTTGGAGACCGATATTCTACCGTTGAACTATGCCCCTATTTAACTGTAAACTACCCGTCTTGCATACCACTTGACCCCGCAGTCTGGGTAAAGATAGCACACATAAACAGAAAATCAAGCGGAAATTATTATACTTTTTTTAAAAACTGTCTGCAAGCAAAAACTGTAAAAACATTTTATTAAATTATGTTTTTAGTGCACTTTTTACTTGCGTACAACTATAATTTTTTTCTACAATCTCTACAATTAAGGGAGAGATTTTAGTTGTCAAACCGTTTAGAACCGCCAATTTTACTATCAAGACTACTTGCTTTCGTATTTGCCGCAATGCTGGTTGTGTTGGGCGTACTTGGGGTAACTTTGTACAATATGTACCCGTTGGATAGACCACAAATATTCTTCCTGATGTCGGAACCTAAAAACGATTTACAGATACGCTTATACAAAATGGTTCCAAATGACGAAAATATGAATATATACAAGCGCTCGTTCATTCGGGAATATATTCGCGCAAGGAATGAAGTTGTTCCAGATGCAAAAGAAATGCGCACAAAATGGAATAACGAGGTAGATGGTGTCGTCTATACATGGTCAACCCCAGAAGTTTATAACGCTTTTACCCAGACAAACATGTGGAAGGCATGGATGAGTGGGGTGCCAGATTTTGAATTTTCTTGTTCTGTTGAATTTGACAATGGCGCCGTTGAACCGTTAAATGAAGAAAATGATGAATATGCGATAAAATTTAGGTATTTTTGTGCAGATAGTAATAGACAGATGGACAAAAAAGAGTATAAAATAAAGATAAAGTTAGATATGGGCGAAGGGACAGAAATGAAATGGTCCGATCGCTTTAATAACCCGTTGGGTATTCGCGTTTCAGAATATACAGTAGAATCTGGAAATGGGGACCCGCTTAATACTGGTTATCTGGAAGATTAATAAAAGTATAAAATGGAAGGAATAGGTATGACACTAGCAAAGGCATTCAAGTTAAACGTATCCATTATATGTCTGACAATGCTGTGTGGCGGCACATTGCATGCTGCGGGGGTAAATTACGGTATACAATCAGCGTGGGATAATCCAAATGCAAACATGGCTGCAGGCAGTACTAAACCAGGATATGCACAACTTTCTTGGTCAAAGGGCAGTGTTCTTCCTGTAAAATTACGTAACGGGATGACAACATTGATAACCTTGCCAACGGGTGAAAAAATTGCCGATGCAGTTATAGGAAACGATGGGCTGTTTTCAATAGACGCTACAATTGGCGGCAGCACCATGTATATAACCCCGGTAACAAGCAATCAGGGTTCCGACACAAATTTAATTGTTACGGGTGAGTCTGGGAATAAATATTTATTTTATCTTCGTAGTGAACCATCTAATTCTAGTGAGATAACTTATTCACAGGTTGATGTATCGTTGGAAGATGGGTCATCTATTGCTAATTCAGGTACAGCAACTAATGCAACTGGTGGCTCTTCATCAATATTTAAAAAAGTTTCCAATGCTACAAATACAGTTGGTGTAGACGGTGAAGACTATGGTTGGATAAAGTCTATGAAAATAGACCCGTCAGAATTTAGATTCGACTTAGATATATACGTACCTAATCCAGACGATTATGTAATAGCACCTGAACGCGTATGGCGCGACCAGATATTTACTTATATCGATTTCGGCGACAAGGTTATTTCCATGACGCAGCGTCCGGTCGTATCACTATTGATTGAAGGTGGTGAATCACCTGTCAGCTTCCGGACAGACGGTGAAGACGGTCGTTTGTTAATTGTAGAAGCAGTCGGGGATATGGTTTTACGTAGTGGTCAGCGTATTGTTTGTATAAAGAAGCGTGAAAAGCCGTTCTTGATTGCCGATACAGCTTCCGTAATGGCGTTGGCAGAAGCAAATGTTGCGCAAAGTATAATGTCGGGTCAATCGCTTAATAATATCGCTTACACAGCAGATGTTAATGCGATAAATGCATCAGCGAATGGCTATACTACAACACCTATGCTGGTTGGGAACTTACCAACTGGTACGACAAGTGGTTATTATGCACCCGCTGGTTACGCATTACCAACTGCGACATATGGTACTTCAAGCAACACAACCCTGTCGATGATACCGACAGAACGTTTGACTGCGGGGTCTTTCTTGCCACAATCGAATATTCCATTGATAACAAGTAATCAGACGGGCGTGGCGATAGAGTTAAAATCAGATACTTCAGTAAAAGCACTTGATGAGTATTGGGCTAATTTATTAGCAAAGTTTAGCGGCGATAATGGACAAGGCTTGTTGACCCCTTATAAAGACATGGTTTTCTTTGCGGTTGACGAACAAGGGGTCGGGGATTTAGGCTCAGAATCATCAACAGGGCGCCTGTATCGTCTGCGTATAGGACCGCTGTCAGATGTAAATACAGCGCAAGAGTTATGCAATAAGTTAACTGACTTTAGTGGTACAACGTGTAGTGTTGTTAGAGTTCAGTAGTCTTACTTAATGCTTATAAGTGCGAGATAATATGAATAAGTTTAAACAGCAAATTTCTGACCTTAGAAAAAACACGCCGAAGCACGTGCAGTGGTTGCTTTTGGCGGCGGCTTTTGTTGTAGTATTAATACTGCTGACGTTATTGCTTACCAAAAAAGAAGAAGAAAAAATAGAAAACTCAGATGATGTTGCGATAACGTTAAATGTCTCGCCAGATACAATTGAAATGACCAATGTAATTATTGGGGAATCTCAGACTGACACACTTACTGTATCCGCAAGTGCACCCGTCAAAATTATGGACGTAAGACTATCTGAGGATGCAAAAGGTTTGACACAAACAAATACATGCACGAACAGGGGTAAAGTAGATCAAACTACATCTTGTTCAATAGATTTAACCTATAAACCTGTGGAATACGAAGATGCACATGCTGCTGCGGTGTATATAGATTGGAAAGATGTTAACAGCCCAGACATAATGAAGAATACTGATAAAGTAGTTGTTGTGTTGGGCGCAAAAAAAATTGAATTACCCGAGCCAGAGCCAGTTGTAGAACCTGAACCTGTGGTGGTGCCAGAACCAACTTATAAAGAAGAAATAAAGGAAGATTTGGAGGTAATAGCACCATCAACTTCTTTTGTACCGGACCCAGCCCCCGTAAGCATACCCGAAGTTGAAGAAGAACCAACCGGCTATGTAAGACCGCCCGAGGCCTGTTCAGATTTTGCTATGCCGGGATATAATTTATCTGGTGTACAAAGTGGTTGGATTCGTCCACTTGGTGGAACATATTATTACTATCCATTTTCTGATAAAAACTGTGAAAATCCAACAGGTGTTTATAACCCTGATAACGGTATCATAACGGATATAAATAATAATGCACAAAAAATAGGTACTGATGCAGAGCATATTGGTTATACCACAATACAGAATGGCACTTTGCCACAGTTATCTAATCCAGCAACGACGGAAACAGTTAACAAAGCAACGGAATTGACAACAGAAGAATTGATGGCCATGACGCCTTTGGATAGTGAAACTAAACAGCCGGGAATACAATGGGGAACAGCACCAGCGCCAGAAATACTTGTTGGGACAAGTGGTACAGCAGTATTTTCATCTGACCCGTATGATAGAAAATTTGTGCTTCGTCAATACAAACCAATTCCTGCAACAATAGTGTCAGAAGTTCGCGCAGATCCATCACTGTATGGTTGTGACGCAGCTGGTAATTGTACTTCGCAAACATTACCTGTTCGTGCAACCGTGGATAGAAATGTTTATGCGGATGATGGCAGAACGATTGTTATACCAACGGGGACATTAATGCTTGGCTATGTAACGGGTGAATTGCCGGGACCTTATAAATCTATTGGACGTATGGATATTAAATGGTATCAGTTCATATTGCCAAGTGGTGTTGAGTTCAACTTCGACAATAATAATGCACCGTTTTCTGGCGATTCACAGGGCCGCCAAGGTGTTCCAGGGCACGGCAGTACGGATTATGTAGAACAGCTGGTTATGCCAATGTTAACTGCAATTGTGCCAGCAGCGGTAAATATGATTGCGCCTATTTCTGATGCTTTCATAAATCAAATTGATTTGGATAACAATACAGTTGTGCAATCTGGTACAATTCGTTCATCTGAACTTGCAAAGAATGAAATTATTACGGCTTGGAATCAGGTTGCGCAGAAGTTAATTGTAGATGCAATGGATAATACAATTCCGCCATTTTCAATCGCTGCAGGAACACGTATAACAGTTTATTCTCCATCTGATTTAGTTATAACGTGTGGTAATGATGATAGTAAAGAATGCTCAGTTAATAAAGTAAGTGCAGCTTCGGGAAAAGAAAACAGAAACATGCGAAATGATGCATGGCGTCAAAATATCCCAAAAGTCAACTACGGAGATTCCTCTTGGGTTGGCCAGGTGCGCTCTTTCAATCTCGAAAAATATTGTGCAACAGATTCTGATGGTTTGTGGGATATAAATCCAAAGACTACAGCGGGCGAAATTGCACAATCTGGTTATGATTACAGAACTGTTTTAGCATATTGCCAATCACTGAATTATCAGGCAATCAACAATGCTAGACAGGATGCTTATTATCAGAATCAGCAGAATACATTTTCCAATACTTATGGAAGTGCCACTTCGTCTGGTTCGAGTAATACAATTACAGGACTAACTGGCATTACTGGTAGTAAAGAGTACAATGAAAATGTTTTGGGATTGACTTATGGTGAAGATGGTACGACTATCCAAAATCCTTTCGTTGATAACTCTTCTGAAACTGCGACAGAAACAACAGAAGGCGTTATCACTTGCGAAGGCGGTGTATTACCAGACGAATATGGCTGCTGTCCTGGCGAAATTTATACCGACATGGGCGAGCAAGGCTTTAATTGCTGTCCAGAAACTGGTGGTGATTGTTTCCCGCCTATACTATAAAAATCCCCCGCTAAATCAGCGGGGTATTTTTTAACAATTGAAAGTAATAAAAGGAGTACTATATATGAACCCGTAAAGTAATGTCTATCATATTTCACAAATGCGCCATAATGGCGCATTTTTATTTGTACGAATTTATTAAAAATTAATTTTTTAGCGATTCGTATAAAAAGAAAAAAATCCTAAAACGATTCGAATTTCTGATTCGTTATTCAACCAAAAGTTGTAACCTTTTACAGATTACAATTAATTGGCTATATATCAATACCATACAACAAATAAAAGGAGTAGAGAAAATGACAGCTCAAAACATACCAACAACAATATGCAACCCAGAAAAATTTCAAAATGCAGAACAGCTTTGGTTTTGGTTCTTATATTCTAAATCCATACAGAATGGTTTTATCAGAAGAAGAACGGCTTCATCAAAAAAAATCTGTGAACTTTTAGATGTTGAAACGTTGATTACAAAGCTATACCTATCGGGTCAAATCTCTGACGAACAGTTAAAAGTTATGAAGCAGTTCGGAGATAAGCGCAGGGCTCCTCATCAATACATTTGGGAAGAAAACAAAGCTGCTGACCTGTGGCGAAAGGCTATGGCAGTCATTGACAGTGCCGCACGGTCCAGAGGTTGGCTAGAAGATTAATTATTAATTATTCAAAAAAGGATCAATA
>DVNO01000022.1 GCA_018714345.1 Candidatus Enterousia avicola
AATGTAACGTACTCGTTGTAAATCGGTAATAGAACGTTTGCTCCAGGAAGAGTTATGTTAGATTCACCACCTTGAATCATACCACTTTGACCATAGTCGCATTTAAACGTTGCTATGTATGCAGTCATGTCTCGCTCTGCCGCACTATCTGCATTCTGTTCCGCTAATGCAGATGCTACTTGCATTCCTCCTATCCCCATTGCACCTATACTTGCACCACCAAGTAGTTTGTTTGCTGTCGATTGCTCTCGCTTTTTCATCGCATCCGCATTCTTCTGTAACTCTTCTATCTTCGCTTCAGAATCTGCTTCGGATAAACCTTCCTTAGCTTCAGGTGACGATGCATCAGAGTTTTTATTATCATTTTCTTTTGTGTCTGACGATTTTTCTTTCGTATCTGACTGGTTATCAGACTTTTCCTCTGAACTACTTTCGCTGGTTGCTTTCACATCAGCTGTTTCAGCAGCATCTGTTGTGCCGCCCAAGGACCGCAATTCCCATATATTTAAAGAAATTTTTGTATCTGGATCTGAAATTGTTTTGCACGCATATCCATCAACACAAAGTTGATAATTTCCACTACTTTTATCAACATTCATAAAATGCCAGCGGCCACACGCGTCAGTTTCTGTCTCTGCGATCAATTTATCGTCGGCATCTTTTAATTGTATTTTCCTTATTTGTGTGTCAGCAACAACTTCTCTTTGATTATTAACGTTCTGAACATTCCCAGCAAAAGAATCTTTATTTTCTGGAACTTTAATATAAAAAAACCTGTCTTTTATCTGTTCATCTGGAATATAAGAAGGAGAATCAAACTCAATAATTTGCGTATCCGATGAATATTCTCCTACCTGATAATTAACGGGTTCATTTTTAATATCAAGTACCTCATGCGTACCTTTGCCTACAAAATATTTTTGTTGTGGCATGATGGAAGCAACTTCTCCGGGGCCATACTTGTAGTCTGCATATATTCTATAATCATTAGACTTATCCACATAATATTCCCAAACACCAGTTTCTCTGCAAAGATCCGCATAGTCAATAGAAAACCCATCGTACACCAAAACACTTGGAACTTCGGTCTTAACTTTACCAGTCAACAATACCGTTGCCATGGCAGGCACCGAAAACAAAAAAAATATAAACGCAGCTACAAGTTTCTGCATCAATCTCTCTTCCAAAAGTTACTACTGTTGCTAAAAAAGCAAACCAAGCCCACCCGCATATTGTAACAAACGAGCAAAAATCATTCAATAAGAATATCCCTTCTTATTTTTTTAATTTAGAAACAAAAATCAATAATCTCTTATTGACTTAAATCAGTAAAGTTTACTATTATCTAAATAATAAAGAAGAGAGACAATTTATGACTAACCAGTTTCACCGCGCTTTGAATCGTATGGCTTTGTTTACAGCTTTTTTAGTTGCGGTATTGATTTTGTTCTATGCACCGTTTTTACAGATTGCTGCAGCAAATATTTTATTAAACGGGATTATCATTGGTACAACGATATTTGGCATAGGGTTGTGCTTTATAGAAATGTTTCGCTTGCTACCAGAATATAAATGGGCACACGCGTACTTTACAGGGCGAAAAAATGCTCCCCTGCCCCCACGCCTATTAAAACCAGTTGCGTTGATTTTGCGCGCTCGCCCAATACGCATATCTGCGGCAACTCTAAATAATTTACTGGACATGATATTGTTAAGGTTCGAAGACTCTAGGGAATCAATAAGATATATAACCAATACCCTAATATTTTTAGGACTATTGGGTACATTTTGGGGACTAATAATAACAGTTGGTGGATTTGCTAGTCTAATCGGTGGTCTAGATTTTTCAGATGAGGCAGTTCTTACGACTATGCAGCAGGGATTGTCTGTACCTTTGTCTGGAATGGCAACGGCGTTTACAAGTTCATTGATGGGCTTGGCCGGTAGTTTAACAATAGGTTTTCTTGGTCTACAGGTTCAAATTGCCCAAAATGGAATATTTCAAGAACTGGAGGACTATTTATCTGCCCATACTAGTGTAGCACAGATTGATACAGCAGATACATCAAAAGTAGAAAATAAAGAAAACTTAGAAAGCATCTAATCAGAACGAACCAAGCGAGAGGGGAAAAATGTTAAATATAAGATTTAGAGAAAAAACGAATACTTGGCCAGCGTTTGTAGATTTATTCTCAAACTTGGTGATAATTCTTATATTTTTGCTGATAGTGTTCGTCTTTTTATGGACAACGACAAGCGTATTTAATAAAGACACAGGTGCAAAAGCTGTTGCAGATTTAAGAAAGACGAACGAAGAACAGGCTCAACGAATAGTCCAAATGACAGCAGATGAAGAAGAAGCAAAGCGTCTGCTTGTTCTTGCACGTGCGGAGTTAGAAAATTTATCTGCAAACAATGACGAATTAAATGAAGAACTGAATAATGTAGATGTCAGCGTGAATGAGTTAATCGCAGATTATGAAGCAAAAGTCGCAGAACTGCAGGCACAAGGTAACGATTTACAGGTTCAAGTTACAAATTTAACGAATCAGTTAAACCAGGCGACGATAGACAAGCAACGTACAGCAGAACTTGAACAAGAACGTAAAAATCTTCAAGATCAAATGAACGCTCAACGTTCTGCATTGGCCGAACAGTTAAATAAATTGCAAGCTGCACTAGACGCCGCAGAAGAAGAATCTCACCAAAAAGACATTCAATATGTGGAAATGTCTACACGCCTAAACAAAGCCTTGGCAGATAAAGTTGCGGAATTGAATAATGTTGCACAATATCAGTCAGCGTTTTATAAAGCGATAAAAGATGCTCTTGGTGACGGAGAATTCATCCAACCAGAAGGCGATCGTTTTATAATATCTAGTGATATTCTTTTCAGTAGTGGCTCCTATACATTATCACCAGAAGGGAAAAACCAATTAAGGTTAATTGCGAATGTGATTAAAGATTTGGAAGCCAAAATACCGACCGATATAGACTGGATAATTCGCGTAGACGGTCATACGGACAATAAAAAAGTAGTATCAGGTACACGTGGTTATTCAAATAATATGGAATTATCGCTATTACGTGCAAATGCGGTTGCGGCTGAACTAGCAAAAGACGGGGTGTCTCGCCGTAGATTAGTACCAAGTGGTTTTGGAGATTTGCATCCAGTAGTCCTTGGGAATGACCCAGCAAGCCT
>DVNO01000023.1 GCA_018714345.1 Candidatus Enterousia avicola
AAGAAGGGTTCCTTGTAAAAATGGCTTTAACAAAATTATTGTAAAAAATCCCCTTCTTGGGGATTTTTATGCTAATGATTATTATATAAACTTCTATATTCTGCCAACACAAACAACGCACAGCGCATTGCGATTATTGTCTGTAAAACTAAGGCAACAAAATAGTTTGTAATAAAGGCATATAAAAACTGAGTTCCATTCATAACGAAGCCCATTTCTATTAAAGGCGCCATGAACGTCATTATCATCGCCATCAATAAAACCCTAAAGAAAACTAAATACTTATTAGAAACAAATTTTGTAACAACTTTCATCATTAACGGTCCAACCAGAATCTCGCTTAATAAAAAAGCAAATAAAAATATTGGTAAAAAACCAGACAAAAAGTTCTCCAAATTCAATGCCCCATTTCTAAACAAATTAAAAGACATCATTCCAGAAACCATAATTCCACAATTAACAAGACCTAATACTATGCCTTCAATAAAGTTTTTCGGATATTTATCGTTCATTTTGTACCTCCAATAAAAAAGTGCCTAAAACAACTGGACTTATGTGTTTTAGGCACTGCACGTTGCAAAAACTTCGGGTATTATAAAGATCGATGGAAAACAGTCAAGACAAAAAAATTGCCACCATATTGGTGGCATACATTTATTAGAACATAAATCTAATACCGACATCACCACCAAAATTATGCAAACCGGAATTGATATCTACATAATTATAACGGGCAGCAATATCTACTGCGAAACGTTGCATATCAAATGTTACGCCCAATGTTCCCATTGCAGAAAAGCGTGTTTCGCTTTTGCTATGATCACCGACATCTGGTATTTCACGCTTAACATCAGCAAACGCAATACCGGCACCGACACCTACGAAAGGACGAACAATATGGTATCCACCAAATTCCCAATACGTGTTCCACAACAATGTCTGCAATTTGGTTTCAACTTTCAGATCCTTTATATCACCAAACGTTCCAGAATCCTTAGATTTACTGTATATAGACCATTCAATTTCTGAACGAACAGTATCACAAATTTCTAAACCCATTGCTGCCCTGCCCTGGAATACTATATCGGACAAAGTTTCTTTATGGTCATTGTAACTATAATTCAAATTGGAATAACTTGCACCGCCATGGATGCCGATGTATGGGTCCAAACCAAACATCTGCCAGCTGCTGCCTTGTGATTGATAACCAGTAGCAAATGCTGGGCACGCAATCATTACAGCCAATGTTGAAATGACTAATTTTTTCATTTTCTCTCTCCTTTTAGATTTTTAGTAATTTCATGTCAACAAACAGAATTGTATCAAAGAGAAAATAAAGTTTGCATAGGTATGGCTGCCTATCAGCACAAATGCCACCCAGCATAAAAATTATAAATGGCCTTGCATTTATTAAAAAAAGGGGTATAATCGCCTAAGTTGATAGCCTTATGACAAGTTCAAATCATAAGCAATGGACCCGGGTGCGTAGCTCAGTTGGTAGAGCAACTGACTCTTAATCAGTGGGTCCAGGGTTCGAATCCCTGCGCGCCCACCAACCATTAAACCGCTGTTGCGGTTTTTATTTTTTTAAGTATGAAGATGGGTTGTATGCCTTGGTTCCCTTACGGATTTCAAAATGCAATTGTGGTTGGTCAACCTTACCCGTTTCACCAACTGTCCCTATTTTTTGCCCCACTAAAACTTTTGTACCGCGGCGTACGGACATTGAATCAAGGTGCGCATAAACAGTCATCCAACCATCTGAGTGCTGAATTATTATAAGATTTCCCATACCTTTGACTTCATTTCCAGCATATGCGACGACGCCATTTTCCGCAGCTTTTACATTAGTGCCACGGGCGGCACCTATATTTATACCGTCATTAAACAAGCCATTGGACTTAGAGCCATAACTGGACAATATCTTACCCTTAACTGGCCACGAGAATTTAGATGAAGACCTGGCACTTATTGTCGGTAATTTCTTTGTAGGGTCAGAAGAGATCTTTGTCTTAGGCTTTGCAACAGTTTGCGTCTTTATATTATTATTACTTACAACCGTGGACGTCTTACTTACAGTGCTCGTCCCCATTGAAGTGCTTGCCGTTGTTGTTCTAACAGGTGCGGTGCTTAAATTTGGTACTTTTAACTTCTGTCCAACAGATAAAGTAAACGGTGCGCTCAACCCATTCATTACGGCCAAATCATTAACAGGCACAGAATATTGACGAGACAACGAATACAACGTATCACCGGCTTTAACTGTTATTTCCGATAACTCTACACGAGTTTTCGTATTAGGTGTAACTGCTTTATTTACCACAGGCACAGTTTGTACGATTGTCGTATCCGATTTTACTGGAATAGTTAATACCTGCCCCCCATACAGAGAATAAGGCTCTGTTAAATTATTAGCCTGCGCAATAGCATCAACTGTTGTATTATATTTTTTTGCTAATGAATATAATGTATCGCCAGCTTGAACTGTTATCTGAGTATTTTTTTCTACGGTTTTAGTGCCGCCATACATAGGGACGTATAAATATTCATCGTTACTATTTGCGATATTTACATCTTCAGAAACGATCGGTGCGCCATAATCAACGCTAGCTGTTACAGGAGCTGCGCCATACATTTCCCCACCTTCTTTCTCAGGCGGGACAATGTAATCATCTACGCTGGCATATTCCACATAATCAGCAGTCTCTACCGAACCATACAAAGTTGGAGACGCATAAACCCCATAGTCAGTTGCGGCGGAATTATAAATTTCTGGTTGGGTTTCCGGATCGGCTAACAACGCTGGATATCTAGCAGAAATAAATTCGCCAACAGAATCTGGTAACGACACAATTTTAGGCTGCAAATCGCATGCAGCAACAAAAATGAAAGACATCGAAAGAAAACATAAAACGATTTTTTTCACAGACCAATTATATCACAAAAAACATAATAAATCTTATCTATTTTCTTTCGTCACGCATAAATAACAAACTAATCTCAAACAATCCCCACATAGGTAAAGCCAGTAACGCCTGCGACACAACATCGGGTGGTGTTAAAACTGCTGCGACTACAACAATAAGAACTATTGCATAACGCCTCATTTTAACAGCCTTTTCACGGGGTAATATACCTACCCTATTAAGAATAACAAGAATTAATGGTAGTTGAAACGCTATACCAAAAACTTTTAACAAGCCTATTGCAAAGGCTAAATAATCTTTTACTGCTGGTAAAACGACTGCTGGCACTGGTGCCGCTTGATTTAGTTCTATAAAAAATCCAAAAACAAACGGAAACAGCACATAGAAAGCAAATGCCGCACCAATTAAAAATAAAATCGGTGACATAATTAAAATAGGCCATATAATTTTGCGTTCCGCTTTATGCAAACCTGGACTTACAAAGGCCCACGCCTGCCATAAAGCAAAAGGAGTTGTTAAAAATATGGAAAACAACACAGACAAAGAAAAACGAATCATCAAACCATCTGCTATACCAGTATATAGAAGTTCGCCATCTGGCCACACTTTAAATAATGGCGCAGTTAACAATTCTTGCAAATACGGTGACAAATACCATCCAGCAATCAAAGCAAAAACGAATACGGCCAGCAGCCATAGTATACGACGTCTTAATTCCGCAAAATGTTGGCTCAAAGTCATACGTTTCATTTGCGTTTTCCCCGTCTTATAGCTTTAACTGTTGAGCTTTTTTTAGATTTTTTACCGGTCAATTTTTGCTTTTTCAACGGCTCGGAAATACTATTAAGCATATCCGCCGTAGTAGTTTGAATTAAATCATCAATAGGTTTTTCCAAATCTATTTGCTGTTTTATCTGTTCTGATGCGTCTGTTATTTTCCAAATAATTTTTCGCACAAAAGTTATTAATTTTGCTAGGAATTTTGCTACATCCGGCCACATCCGTGCTGGTATTACCAACACGCCAACTAATAATATTACCAAAAATTCGGACCAACTTATTCCAAACATTTCTTAATCATAGAAGTCATCACCACCACTAGTACTAATTGTTCTATGGTGCTGAATTTGAAAATAATCCGACGGAAAATCCGTTTTAGTTTTTAAACCATCAAAAGCAACATCCGTTTTCGCACCCGTTGCATCAACCACAGTCCAAGAATTAAGTTTTACAGGACTTTTATCAAAGACAACCGTCATAGTCCCCAGCCCCTCTTGACCACGTAGATTCATTTTTAACGAAAAAACTTTATCCATATCTGCTGTATCAATGACGTTTATATCGGCATTTCTTAAATCTATATTCTCGCGGATTAAAATTCCAGCTGGTGTACTGGTTAGCGGTACAGTAGTTATCTGATCTAAAGACTTATCAAAAAAATACAAATCACTACCATCTGCAATTAATTGAATTGGCAGATTATTATAATCTAACCTAACCTTACCTGGGCGCAACATGGAAAAAGTACCTTTTTCATTCTTACCATTTGCAGTCTGAATAAACTTACCAGATAGCCCCGTTATGGAATTTAAATATTTTTCAGCAGAATCTATCAAACCATTATCTACTGCTGCCACAGCATTGAACATGCAAGAAAAACCAAATAATATTGCCAAAAAGACTTTTTTCATCTTATCTCTCTCCTAAATAATTCTAAAAGTTTTTCTCTGACATTCTCTAAAGAATCCTGCACAACGGCCCCCGCCGCATAGCTATGTCCGCCCCCACCTAATGCCGCTGCGATGCCATCAACAGGTTTTGCTTTCCCGCGCAATGATAAACCTGTCTGATTATCTTTCTGCTTTTTTAGTAAAGCAATGTATTCAACACCCTTTATTTGCCCAAGCAAAGACAAAACCGTTTCACCACGACCGTCTATATTTTTATATTCTTTTGAATCTATAGTAGCCAAAGCTAATCTACCATTAAATAAGAACTCAGCGCGCGATGCCACAGATGCTTCTGTTATAACCGTTTTCCTTGGCTTATTATTTAATAAATTAGATAAAGCTTCTATATCAACCCCATCATCTACCAAAGATGCCATATATCTAAACACCTTTCCCGTCCGAGCATATTTAAAAAATCCCGTATCCGTTAAAATAGACAAAGCCAACAAATCGTTAATCTGTTTATCTCGTTCCCATTTTAAAGTATTAGCCATATTAAAAATAATTGCGCCAACCGATGCAGCCTTATCGTCATTAAAAGATAAATCTGCAATAGTCTCGTCTACTTTGTGATGATCAATTTCTACGGTAAAGGCAGCCTCAGAAAAAAATGGTAACACGCCACCGATATGATTTTTCGTTCCATAATCTAGAATAAAGAATAAATCAAATTTATTTGCCGGGTCTATATTAGCATGGTATTGAATTTCATCTCTCAAAGGGACATTATCTAACATATCGGGAATATTTCCGTCGTATAGGCAAACCACATTTTTATTGAAATTTATTTTAATCATATGTGCCAAAGCTAAAACAGAGCACAATGAATCACCATCAGGATTTTTATGTCCCGCAACGGCAATTGATTTTGCCGTCTCGATTTTATCTATTAAAATTCTCAAATTTTCTTCTTTCATATCTTATACAGCAATATCCTCAAGAAAGAACTGAGCGCTAATATGTCCGTTATATTCGTTTTCTTTCAGTTTACCCAACAATTTTATTTTAGTGTTTGTATTTGCATCGTCCAGCAAAAAATCACCAACTGGGGTCCCCACTAGATTAAACCCAACAAAAGCCAATTGGTTACCGCTGCTTGTTGCAAAGCTGCCCCTGACGTGGTTTCCGTGTCCCATGGTCGTTGCAAAGCGCAAAGATGCACCGTTTAAAATCAATGTAGGTTCTGGATTTCCCTGTCCAAACGGCTCCAACGCCTTCAACTTATTTACTAATTTTAAAGTTGCCCCACCTGCATCAATTTCTGCATCTGCAACTATTTCACTAGACGGCATTTCACCGTTAAGCTGTTCTTTCACGGATTGCTCTAAGAACTCACAAAACTCTTGCTCTTTTTCAACTGGCAGCGAGAAGCCTGCCGCTGCGGAATGTCCACCACCTTCGGAAATTATTCCCTTAGCCAAAGCCTCGTGTATGATCTTACCTAAATTAACCCCAGGGATAGAGCGCCCAGATCCATTTACCATACCATCAGCCCTTGTCGCCACACAGGCTGGTAAATTATACTTATCTTTAAGTCTGCCCGCTATGATTCCCATTACACCGCCATGCCAGTTATCACCACATACAAACAGACTGCATCTACCACTTTCGCAGCATTTCTTAGCCATATCACCAGCAGACAACATTATTGAGTTTTGTATATCAACCCTTTCTTGGTTCATCTGATGAAGCTTATTTGCCAAATCGTTTGCAATTAACGGATTATCCGTCAGCAATAAATCTAATGCCGGCGCGGCTGAATCTAATCTTCCTGCTGCATTAAGCCTTGGCCCCAGCGCAAAACCCGCCGCATAAACAGACGGTTTTTTTATTCCTGCAACATTCATCAATGTATGCAGCCCAAGATTATTTCTTAACCCCAAAACTTTTAATCCAGTTGCAACAAACGCCCTATTTAGACCTATCAACGGCATTGTGTCACAAATTGTGCCCAGTGCAACTAAGTCTAAATAATTCATAGGATTTATTTCTTTTATTTTTTCACTTAAAACTGGATTCAGATTTCTTGATCTTAATTCGCGCCGTAAAGCAACAACAGCTAAAAATGCGACACCTACACCCGCAAGATAATTTAATTCAGAAGTATCATCTATACGCTTTGGATTAACGACTGCATCTGCATCTGGCAATATGGCATCAGGAGAATGATGATCTGTGACAACAACCTTTAATCCCAAACTTTTCGCATACCCTATTTCTTCAACACCACTTATTCCGCAATCAACTGTAACTATCAATGTTGCGCCACTTTTTGCGATTTCTTCTATGGCTTTTTTATTTAAACCATAGCCTTCACCCTCTCTTGTTGGCAAATGCCACACAACATTGCCACCAAGTGCCTTTAAATACTTAACAAAAACAGCTGTGGAAGTAATACCGTCTACGTCATAATCACCATAAATAGCTATTTTCTCATTATTTAATAAACTATCTGCAATAATTGCCGCGGCTTTATCCATATCGTGTAAAACAGATGGATCTGGCATATAATCTTTTATAGATGGATTTAAAAACCTTTCCATAGCCGCCATATCCGTAATTCCACGGCTAATCAAAATATTTTGCAACAAATTATCTACAGAACTATACGCATCATCTTCACCGGGATACGTAGCCACCGCCCATGTTTGACCCAACATGGACTTATCTACAACCTTTCTCACGCTATACTCTTTTATTTATTATCAAGATGATTATAAACAAAAATTATTCAAATAGCAATGGCAGTATACTATCAAGGATTTTTCCAGTCGTAGGTACCGCATTCCATGCAGCCGTACGTAGTCCGAAAGACTCTTCTGTCCCTTTCGGTTCATCAAGAATTACTAGTATCGTATACTGTGGGGCGGATACAGGGAAAATCCCAGCAAAAGCAGTTAAATTCTTTTTATGATTCACTTTATTATTTTCATATTTTTCAGCCGTTGCCGTTTTCCCACCAATCTCCACACCCGCAACTCTGGCTTTTTTCCCACCTGTTTCCTCAGCAATGTGAAACATGACTTCTCTTAACCTAGCAGATATGTCAGACGACAAAACGCGTTCCCCTTGGATAGGCCCAACACCACGTTTTAACAAAGTAGGATAAATATATATACCCCCATTTGTCATGGCATTAACGGCTAACAATAAATGCATAGGTGTAACTGAAATTCCATGGCCAAATGACAATGTGGCTTTTTCAACGGGGCCCCATTTTGCCGGCATCAAAGGATGTTCCGTTGTACCAAATTCTAAATCTAATGTTTCATCCAAGTGTAACCTATGAAAGAACTCTTTCTGTGTTCCATCAGGTAAATCTAATGCAATCTGAGCACTTCCTGCATTACAAGAATGCAACATAATTTCTTCAATAGTTAAGTTTGGACGTGGTGGTTTAAATGTTCGTACATCGCTTATTCTTGCCGCCACACGCCCGAACTTATCCTTTATTTCAAAGGGCTTGGCAACATAATATTCTTTATTAATTCCATTTTCCATTGCCATTGCCGTGTTGAAAATTTTAAAGATAGACCCCATTTCAAACACACCACGCAACGGCATAAACAATCTATTTTTTGCAGGATCAAGATTTATATTTTCAGGATCATAATCTGGCAACGACACCATCGCAATCATTTCACCTGTTCTAGAATTCATCAGTAATCCCATAGCCGCTTTGGCCTGATATTTCTGCATAGCCAAAGACAACTGTTCATAGAACACGGCTTGGATTCTTGCATCTAGGGACAATCTCAGAGGCTCTGTATTTTCGCGCAAATAATCATCATAAGTGCGCTCTACCCCTTCCAGTCCGTAACCGTCGCGTCCAACGAAGCCTATTATATGCGAAAACAGACGTCTTTTAGGGTAACGGCGTTTTTGCTCGGATTCAATTTCCAAACCAGACAATTTTGCTTTTTCTACAACACTGCGTTGTGATTCGGAAGCGTACTTTTTTACATATACAAACTTTCGAGACGAGTTCACCAAATTCAAAGCCTGTGCTAACGTATACTCATACGGTAAAATTTCATGAATTGTTTGTGCTACCCTATCTCTATCCTTAACATATGGGGGTCTAAGAGTAATATGACCAGACATGATATTTTTAGCCAAAATATCCCCGTTTCTGTCAACAATATCAGCCCGCTGAACCAACCAAGCACCATCTGAACCAGCGCGCCGCGACCTATCTGTCCCTTCTATTCCCAGCTGTAAAGTTCTTACAACAAAAATGATAAAAACAGCAACAAAGACGTAATAAATTATGCGCATACGACGATGCCCCATGCGATCACCCGAGGCACCAAAAAATCCGTGCTTAAAAATATCTTTTCCTATCTCAAACATAATTTATTTCTGCGTCTCTTCTTTAACCGGCAAATCATAGACGGAAATATGTTTTCTGTACCCTATTACTTCTGTTTTTGGGTAAACACTTGTCACCATATTTCTTAAAATTTCCGGTCTTACATAAGAAGCGAAATCAGCCTGTGCCAAAGCAATATCCTGTTGCGTCTGAACAATTGCCGACCTAACACGATTACGAACTTTATTCTGGGTACGATAGCAAACTTGTAATATGGCAGATAACATAAAAACCAAACAAACCGCAAAAAAACCGATATGTAACATTTTTTTTGATTCGCCCATATTTCCCTACACCCATTCTTAATTATAGTAATGTTATCACAAATTCTTTAAAAAACGAATCATAGAATTTAGCCCACCTAATCTGCCAGTGCCAAGATTAATATTTAACGACATAAATTCTTCATATAAGTCCATATTTTTTATTTCTTCTGCACTTTTACCGTCAACCATCGCCGTAAGAATAGCGACAATTCCCCGAACTAATGCCGAATCGGCGCGTCCATAAAACTTATTACCTTTACGACAAATTTCGGCATAAGATGCGCAACCTACAATCTCTGTACAAACCGCATCAGATGGAACCTCTGTCATTTGTTTGCCAAAATCCATAACGACTTCTAATTTTTCAACAGGGTCTGGTATCATAGATAATAAATTTTTCATTTCTTCATATTTCATTATTACCACCCCTGCTCTGTTAAATCTAAATCTAAACGTGCCTCTTCTGACATTCGGGACAAATCCCAAGGCGGATCCCATACTAATTCTACCTTAACCTCACGACCACCAGATATAGACTCAACAGAATCTTTTACTTGCTGCAACAACTCCTCCATCATCGGACAAGTCGGACTAGTAAAAGTCATTTTTATACAAACATCCGAATCGCTAATAGAAATATCATATATCAACCCAAGGTCCCATATATTAACAGGAATCTCTGGGTCGTATATGGTTCTTAAAACCTCTATTACATTATCTTTCGTAAGCTCTTTCATTTTATTTAACTATATCTTCTATAATCTGTGCAGCTTTAACAACATCTTCCATACAATTCCAATTACCAACAGATATCCGAATCGTACCTTGTAGCCCCATTAATCTATGTAACCAGCCGGCACACATATTTCCAACTCTTAAACAAACGCCCTTAGCACCAACCATAGCACCAAAATCTAAAACGTGCATTCCATCTACATAAAAAGTTAAAAGACTTGCATCCCGTGATGTGACAATGTGTATTTTTGAATTATTTGACAACCTGTCATATAAGTACTTTATCAAATCAAGATTCGGACGTCTTGAAGTTAAATTATCAATTGCTGCAGGCAATCCAACTATTTGAGTTAAAGGCAAAGTCCCTGCTTCAAATTCTTCTGGCCCAGAGTTTAACACCCACGAATCCTGACCTGTAATCTTATTTACCATTCCACCACCAAATTTATCTGGCGTGAAAGCATCTGGTTCTTTCATATACATGATGCCCAAACCAGTATCTGCCCCTATTTTATGACCAGAAAAGCAAACAAAGTCAGCCCCCCACTTTTCTACATTCATAGTTTCGTGTACAACATACTGCGCAGCGTCTACAACAGTTATTACCTCAGGATTTTTTTCTCGTACAAGCTTAATAAGATTTTGCACGTCAACAGCACGCCCAATAACATTTGACATTGCGGTTATTACAACCACATCTGCTTTTGGGGCATTTAATACATCATAATCAAAATTTTTATCCAATGGCCACAGGCAAATGTCTGCCCCCAATGCAGTAAATGGCATTCTTGCGCTATGATGATCCAAATCAGAAACAGCAACAACAGGTTTGCATTTAGCGAAACGCGGCAAATTTAAAATTAGTCTTGCAGCCCTGTTTAAAGAATCGGTTGCCCCAGAAGTAAAAATAATCTGTCCACTATTATTGGCACCGATAAAATCGGCAACTTTTTGCCTTGCGTCCGCGACCATAGCGTCCACAGCCGCGGCACGCGGACAAATTCCCCGCCCCGAATTAGCATAAGCATATTCCAAGAAATCCGTCTCTTTTTCTATTACAACACCTGGTTTTAAAGCAGACGCAGCTGCATCTAAGTATATGATATTATTCATTTTATTATTTCTCTTGCATTTTGTTGCGATTATAATACACTCGAAAAAAATATCAACAAGGAAGGAGTTGACAAATGGCTTTAGAACACGCAAGTGATGCTACTTTTGAATCTTTAACGAATTCTGGTATAGCATTAGTAGACTTTTGGGCACCTTGGTGCGGTCCATGCCGTATGTTTGGTCCTATATTCGAATCTGCATCAGAAAAGTTACCAGATGTAAAATTTATAAAATTTGAAATAGATGAGTCAAATCGCCGTACACCTGCAAAATTTGGCATACGTAGTATACCAAGTATCTTAGCGTTTAAAAACGGTGAATTAATCGAAGCGCGAACTGGTTTAATGGACGAAGAAACTCTTATGGATTGGGTAAAGGAATTAAAAGGATCCTAAAGATGGCAGAAAATTATAAGAACATAGAATTACCGGCAAAGTATGTTCCAAAAAAATCGGAACCATATATGTGCCCACAGCAGTTGGCATACTTTTATCAAATACTAACTGCACAAAAAAATGAATTATTACATGACACGGATTCTACGTTAAGTGCTGTTCGAATTGCAGAAAAAGCTGAAACTGAAGGGGTCGGAGACGAATCGGATAATGCATCATTTGAACAAGAAATTACGATGAATCTTCGTATGTCAGAACGTGATAATAATTTGTTAAAAAAGATAAATGCTGCACTAGAACGAATCGAAAACGGTTCATATGGTTACAGCGTGGTTTCAGGTGATGAAATCGGTTTATCTCGTATGCTTGCCCGTCCATTGGCAACAATGACCGTAGAAGAACAAGAAGAATACGAAAAACGTAAATAAAAAACCGGCAAATGCCGGTTTTTTTATACACATAAATCCTACAAAACAGTTATAAAAGCAACTATTTTTTTGTGGCTTTCTTAACCGCTTTTACCGTCTTTTTATGAGCAGTCCTTGCAGAAGTTTTTTTCTCGCCCGA
>DVNO01000024.1 GCA_018714345.1 Candidatus Enterousia avicola
ACAAAGGTCATCCTATGTTCAATGCATTTATTGCGGCGTCGGCAAAGCATGTGAAGCGGTAAAAAACATCCCCGATTAGTCGGGGGTGTTTATTTTCCAAATATAAACGAATTATCAACGGATAACCTGATGATAGCGTCCATATTGTCGTTATCGTTTGTGTGTTGACGGATTGTTTTCCCACATTTTTCACACTTATGCGTGATAATGAATCCGTTTCTATCTTTTTCTACACTAACGGGCCGCATCATCCCACCACAATCAGAAGCACGGTCGCCAGGGTTATTGTCGACGTGTTTTGACCAAAGGCAATTAGGGCAGTGATTTGTATACCCATTACCACGAACAACTGCGCCGCAATGGGCGCAGTTAAAATCTTCTACTGTTTTTGTAAATTTTTTCATTACAACCCCAAGGCGTTACGATACATCTGTGTAAGTTCGTCCGCTTCATCCAGTTCGTCTGGATCCATTTTGCGCAGACGTATCATTTGACGGATGTACTTAGGATCAAAGCCAGCGGATTTTGCTTCGCTATAAATTTCTTTTATATCGGCCGCAATCGCAGCTGTTTCTTCGTTTAATTTTTCAATTCTTTCAATAATTCCAAGCAGTTGCTGGTTATCAATAGCACCATGATTTGCGTTTTTCATTGCAGATTTCCCCTTGTCTTTTGATGAAGTATATGATATATCATAAAACACAAAAATCAAGGAAAACAAGAGAGCAAAAAGTATAAAATAAGTGAGACTATTATGAATAGATTTACAAAAATTACATCATCTATTGGTCCAAAATGTGAAGACAGGGAAACTTTGACCAAGATGATTCAGGCAGGTGTTAACGTTTGCCGACTAAATTTCAGTCATGATACTGGCGAAACCCAAGGGAAGAAGATAGACTTAATCAGGGAAGTTTCTGCCGAACTGCATATGCCAGTTGCAATAATGATAGATTTGCAGGGGCCAAAGCATCGTATTGGAAATTTTGCAACGGAAGATAAATATCCGTTGACTATTGGTCAGAAATTTACTTTTGATAATGATCCAACCCCCGGTGATTCAACACGGGTTCAGTTGCCAGATGCGGATGTTATGAAGTCTTTAAATGTTGGTGATAGAATTTTATTAAATGACGGCAAGATTGAGATGACGGTTGATTCTGTTGCCCCAGATAAGATAGTTGCAACAGTCGTTCGTGGTACAGAAATTTGGTCTCGTCGTGGTTTTAATTTACCGGATACAGAAATAGCAACGTCTGTTTTGACGGAAAAGGATAGGGCGGATTTGGAATATGCATTGACGAAAGATCCTGATTGGGTTGCAATTTCTTTTGTTCAAAAACCAGAAGACGTTGCAGAAGTACGGGATTTTATTGTCGCACGTACATCGCATCCGGTAAAGATAATTGCGAAGATAGAAAGACCGAATGCGGTAGAAAGAATTACAGAAATTGCCGCGGCAGCAGATGGGGTAATGATTGCGCGTGGTGATTTGGCGGTTGAAGTTCCGTTTGAAGAGGTTCCTGCGATTTCTCGTCATATTATTCGTGAATGTCGCAAAATGAATAAACCTGTAATTATGGCGACGCAGATGTTGGGGACAATGGTAAATAGTGAATTTCCTACACGTGCGGAAATAACTGATGTTGCAAATGCAGCTTATTTGCGCGCGGATTCAACAATGACATCTGAAGAAACCACAATAGGTATTAATCCTGTAAACGTTATTAATACTATGAATAAGATATTATCTTATGCGGATAGTGACGCGATTGCGAATCCTTACGATTGGTCTCGTGTTGAAAACATACCTGAAAATGATTGGTCCAGAAGTGTCGCGTCAATGGCATACCTAAATAGGGCGTCTGCCATAGTTGTATTTGCACGTGATACAGTTGCTGCAACAGAAATATCTTGCCGGAAACCAGATATTCCAATTGTTGCGGTATGTCGTGAACGCTTGATTGCAAACCAGTTATGCCTGTCTCGTGGCGTGTTCCCGATTTATGACGAAGAATTATTTGGAAAGCGCGATGCGTTTAATTCAGCGCGTAAATTTGGTGTAAATGAAGGCAAATTGGTAATAGTGGATGAAGATAAAATAAGTCTTCGTACATTAGATTAATTTTATCTTGTTTTTGTGAAGGTGTCGGGAATTTATATTGACCGACACCTTGTTTTTTTACTAAAATCACACTTGAAATGAAAAGGTTGGTGGGGATTATTTTTGCGACATTTTTGTTGGCACTGCCTGCGTTTGGTGCGCAGTACAAGGCGGCTATGGTTGCAGATATGGATTCTGGGAAAATATTATATCAAGAAAACGCAACTGTTCAGAATTATCCGGCAAGTTTAACTAAAATTATGACGTTGTATTTGACGTTTGATGCGTTGGAGCACGGGCGGTTGCACCTGGATGACTATTTGATAGTGTCTCAATCAGCGGCATCGGCTTCGCCAGTAAAATTGGGGCTAAAAGCCGGCAGTAAAATAAAGGTAGAAGACGCAATTAAAGCATTAACAGTATTAAGCGCAAATGACGTTGCCAGGGTCTTGGCAGAAAATTTAAAAGGTGGGCTGGAGGGAAATTTTGCGGGTTTGATGACTCGCGTTGCTAGTGAAATTGGTTTGACGGGAACGAACTTTGAAAATTCTTCTGGGCTGCCAGATGATGATCATATGTCTACTGCAAGGGATATTGCTTTGTTATCTATGGCAGTCTATAAGCATTTTCCACAATATTGGAAGTATTTTTCTATAAATACATGGACATATAATGGTAAAACTTATACAAACGGTAATCGTTTGTTGCGTACATATCCTGGTTGTGACGGTATGAAAACTGGGTATACGAATAAATCCAGATATTCGTTAGTCGCGACGGCAAAACGTGACGGGCATCACTTGATAGCTGTGGTGTTGGGGGCAGAAAGTAAAGATATTCGTGCGAACGTTGCAACACAGATGTTGAATCGTGGCTTTGAAGCGGTTGGTTCGGGGGTGCCTACGACAACCGTTCAAACATATACTGCACCAACATATTCTGTGCAATCGTATAGTGCGCCTAAACAGCAAAATACATCAAACACAACAACGGCACCTACCTTTAAAGCTGCTTATGCGGCGGCCACAAATCAAAGCGCACCATCTGTTAGCAGTTCTTCTAATAAGACGGGTAACGCGGGGGTTCAGTTTGGTGCATTTTCTTCTCGTTCTGCTGCCCAAAGTCAAGTTGATAACGTTAAAAGTAAATTAGGCGTGACTGCCGAGATAGAGGCGGCACCAAATGGTATGTTCCGTGTTCGGGCGAACAACTTGTCAGAATCTGTTGCACAAGATATTCGTAATCGGGCACAGAATAATGGTATAGATTGTTATATATTTCACTAGTGTATAAAAATGAATCCAAAGATAGAAAAATTAATCAAACAGTTTGCGAAATTACCGCGTCTTGGTTCGCGGGCGGCTCAGCGTATAGTGCTGTCATTGTTACAGGATAAAACTGGGCGGGCAGAAAAATTGGCTAATTCATTATTAGATGCTGTCGCAACTATAAAGCCATGCCCAATTTGTGGTGTACTGACTGATTCTGAAAATGGGGCGTGTGAATTTTGTCGTGATGAATCTAGGGCAAATGGTCAATTGTGCATAGTAAGGGATTTGTCAGATGTTTGGACTTTAGAAAAGTCGGCTGTATTTTTAGGAAGATATCATATTTTAGGGGGACTTTTGTCTGGTGTTGCGGGTATGACGCCAGATGATTTAAATATTTCAAATTTATCAGAGCGCATTCAACGTGAAAACATAAAAGAGATTATCTTTGCTCTTCCAAATACGGTTGAGGGGAAAACAACGCAACATTATGTAATGTCTGTAATTGGTGGTGATGCCGGTGTAAAGTTTTCTGAACTGGCGTCAGGGGTGCCATTAGGTGGTGACTTAGATTACCTAGATGATGGCACATTGTCTTTGGCATTTGGGGGACGTAAAGAATTATGAGTCTGGAAAAACTGAAAGCTTTGCCACCAGTATCAGAAATGATGCGAGACGCAGGTTTAGAACCCAAGAAACAATTTGGGCAAAATTTTTTGTTTGATTTAAATCTTACGGGGCGTATTGCGCGCAGTGTACCTGATATAGAAAGGTCAACTGTTGTAGAGGTCGGACCTGGCCCTGCTGGTCTTACACGGGCATTATTAATAGCTGGTGCTAAACAAGTTATAGCCATAGAGAAAGATAAAACTACAAAGCCGATACTAGATAGAATAGTTGAAGCGTCAGACGGTTGCTTAACCGTTATTTATGAAGACGCTTTAAAAGTTGATTTTGCAAAGCTTGGTGTAAAAGAGTATGCCTTGTGTTCTAACTTACCTTACAACGTAGGTACAGAATTATTGACAAGGTGGTTGACGCGTGCGGCCAAAGGCGAGCAAATTAAATCTATGACATTAATGTTTCAACGTGAAGTAGCCCAACGTATCGTTGCGAAATGTGGTGATACGCAATATGGACGTTTGTCAGTGCTAACTTCATTGATTGCGGATTCTAAGATTTTATTTGACGTGCCAAATACAGCTTTTGTTCCAAGACCCAAGGTTCAAAGTGCCGTTGTGTCTGTGATACCGAACAAAGAGAAAATAAAACATATACCTGATATAGAGAAAATAGAGAAAATAACTGCGAAACTATTTGGTCAGCGTCGCAAGATGATACGTGGTATTATACCAGGCGTGGCCTGGGCTAATTTCGGACTTGCCGGAACCGAACGGGCAGAGGATTTATCCCCAGAAACATTTGCACAATTAGCAAGGTATTTGGTATAATATCTTATATTCGGAGAGGGAAGATATGACATTGCCGATTTTAATATTTTTTGGAATATTGTTTTTATTAGTTTGTATTTTACGTGTTGCACATATCGGGGCGCTGGTAGCATTTTTATTTGCTGGAATAATATCTGGACCATTCGTATTGAATTTATTTCAGTTATCTGACACATGGACTTTTTTAGGCGACCTAGGAATTTTATTTTTGTGGTTTAATTTAGGTTTAGGAATAAATATGCGTCGCCTTTGGGAAATGCGCCATACAATATTTGGTTTTGGGGCAGGGCAAGTTTTAATGGTTGCCGTAATGCTGTTCCCTATACTAGCTGGCTTTACTACGTGGTCTATTCTAGGTTGTATAATGGTTGCTTTGTTGCTTGCAATGTCAAGTACATCTGCTGATATCCAATTGCTTGCAGATAATAATCAATTGAATACGAATATGGGACGTCAGACATTTTCTATCTTATTGTTTCAAGACTTACTATCAATACCTTTGCTTGCAATGTTACCGGTATTTGCAGGGAAAAGTTTTAATTTGGGTGCAACGGCGATAGATATATTTGTATTATCTGTTTCGCTCATTTTAGGTGTAGTGGTAGTTGGTCGCTTTATTTTGAATCCAGTAATGAAGCTTGTTGCTAAATTGAAATCAAAAGAGGCTTTTTTATTAGCAATTATGATAATGATTATTATCGGGGCGGTGGTCTTGGATTTGATGGGCTTGCCCAGTGGGTTAGGGGCTTTCTTGGCAGGTATGTTGTTGTCTGAAACTATATATCGTCATCAGGTTAGTGCTGAGATATCTCCATATTCGATGTTGTTCTTGGCTTTCTTCTTTATTGCTTTGGGAATGGGGCTGAATTTACCTTTGCTAGAACAATATTGGTATGTGATAGCAATTGGGGTAGTTGGTTTGGTTATAGTTAAGTTTAGTGCAATTTTCATTGTTGCACGTGTACGTAATGTTTCTGTTCCAGATGCAACGATGATTGCTTTGATATTGGCACAAGGGGGCGAGTTTGGATTATTAATGCTGCAAACGATGAAAGTGGCAGGGATAGACGCGTTACCACAGGCGCATCAAGAAATATTGACGGCTATAATAATCGTGTCGATAATGTTAACTCCGATATTGATGAGTATTGTTGACTTGTTGCGTAAAAAGGGCTGGATTCTGTCGGGGTATCCTTTACAATCTGCGGAAGATAAAGAAAATAGTGTTAAACCATCAGTTGTAATTTGTGGTTTTGGTCGTGTTGGGCAAATAATAGCAGAGATGTTAACAGCAGAAGGCATTCCATATATTGCGATAGATTTGGATGTAAATGCAGTTATGGTTGGGCGTGAACATGGGTTTAATGTCGTATATGGGAACACTAGCAGTGACGCCGTTTTGCGTGATTTTGGTTTGATGCCGCGTCGGACGAAAGCGGTAGTTGTTGCGTTGGATAACGTTTCAACGGCAAAAGATACAATTTTAACTGTTAGAAATATTGCGCCGAAGGTAAAAATTTTTGCACGTGCAAGAAACCTCGCAGATTCGAAAGAGTTGCTTAAAGAAGGCGTGACTGAGGTTTTGCCAGAAACTATAGAGTCTTCTTTTATGCTTGGACAGGGGCTACTAACCCACCTTGGCATACCAGAGAAAAAGATAAATAAATTACTAAACGACCTTCGTTCTGATAATTATGCCGGTGTTGGTAAGACAATAGCTGATAGTTAACAAACTTAAAAAAGTCCCTTTGAAAAGGGACTTTTATATTTGATTTTATTAAAGGGTACTGTTATATTTTCAAGAACGGGGAAAAATATGAAAAAGAACATTTGGAAATATATAGGAATAATTTTAGCTGCGGTTATCGCAGACCAATTTGTTAAGGGGATTTTATTATACCTTATAACAGGTGCAGTGCCACTGTATGGTTCGGCATGGAACGTTGTTGGGGTGCCTTATTTAATGGCACAGATTTGCGATTTCTTTAATATTGTATTCACATGGAATCCGGGGGCTTCTTTTTCTATGTTACGTGCTATCGGGGAAGCGGCACCTATGGTTATAATAATAGGTACTGGTTTTATAATAGGCTTTATTGGGTATTATTTATTTGTAAATGCGCCAAAATATGAAAAAGCACCATTGGCACTTATAGTTGGTGGGGCACTTGGAAACTTAATTGATAGGGTTCGTTTTGGTGCAGTTATTGACTTTTTAGATTTTCACATAGGTGGTTGGCATTATCCTGCATTTAATATAGCAGATATGTGCATTGTAATTGGTGTTGCGTGGTTGATATTAAATTTTATATTGGCACGTCGTCGTTGTCTGAATAATGTAAAAGCAAGCAAAGGTGAAAAATAATCATGGTAAAATATATGGATAATAATTCTGGATTCCGGCAATGGAATGCAGCACGTGATGCATCACAAAAAAAATCTCCGATAATGAGTTTTTTATGGTGGGTAATATTGTTTGTAGCGGCATGGTGGTTGATGTCATGGTGGATGGGGCCGAAGCCTGAACAAGCAAAGACTGAAACTGCCGTTGTTGAGACAGTAGACTTATCGAAAGTTCCTGTTACTGAAATATCATCAGAAAATTTAACTGCGGACGTTCAAGGGCTGCGTATATCGAAAATAGAGTTGTTAAAATATGCATCTAATGCGTCTGATGACAATAGTGGGCCCGTAACGTTATTGGGGACAGACGGTGCATTTGCAGAGGTTGGCGTTCTGTCTACCGGAACAACTGCCCCGACTGCCACAACAGTTTGGACGCAAAAAGATGGGGTTGCAACGTGGCGAAATTCTGATGGGATAGAGTTTTCTAGGACAATAACGATAGACGGTTACGTGTTATCTGTTGCGGATACTGTGAAAAATGCATCTAAGAAAGAAATTTCTGTTGCGCCATACGCCAGAATAGTTCGTGCAAATGATATGGTGTCTTCAGCGGGTGTTTACACTGGGGCGGTTGCTTTTGTAAACGATGATTTAGAACACGAAGATTGGCCGAGATTAGAGAAAAAATCATTTGCGTATTCTACAACGAATGGCTTTATTGGTTTTGTAGATCAATATTGGGAAACGGTTTTATCAATAAATAGCCCAGATCAGACTATGCGGGTTAAGACGCTTGGCGATATGTACCAAGCGGATGCCGCCGCGAATGTAGTTGTTGTCGCACCTGGTGCGGAACAAACAATAACAACTAATTTATATATGGGCCCCAGAGATAGAAAGATATTAGTTGATGCAAATAGCATGATTAATGGCATAGAGCAAACTGTAGACTACGGTTGGTTCTGGTTCTTTGTCCGTCCTATATTATGGTTGCTTAATGTACTAAATTCATTTGTTATGAATTATGGTGTTGCGATTATCATAATGACGCTATTGTTGCGAATGGCAATGTGGCCGTTGACACGTAAGTCGTATGTTTCAATGATGGCAATGCAAAAGATGCAACCAGAAATGGCACGTATTCAAAAATT
>DVNO01000025.1 GCA_018714345.1 Candidatus Enterousia avicola
TTAATATAATGATTCTCATCAGATATATTTTTAGGGAAAGGATGTAAAAAAATGAAGAAATCTATATTTACTGTTGCAGTATTGCTATTAACATTTGCTTCTGCACCAGCCGTTGCTGCAAGTTATTGTGATACAACAATTCAACAAGCTCGGTGTCAGAATTCCACACAAACTTTTACAGGTTTAAACTGTGCGACATCTTCTCACTTTTGTTGGGGTGGGTATGACGTCACTAGCTGTACAAGTTGTAAATCTGGTTATAAATTATCTGAACTACCCCTATCTAGTGACGACTGCACCAATACCTACCAATATAACACATGCATGTACTCTGGTGGCATCATAGGAGGCTGCGGAACATCATGTGATGATTGCGTTGCTTTAAAAATGTGGACTAACGTAAGTGGGAATATAGGCTATCAGCAACAACCAACAACAGCAAAGTGCGACGAAAGTACAAACTGCGAGTGTGTACTAGGTTACGAATATAGATGCAATGCTGGCTATTATGGTCGTTTTCCTCGTTGTACGACGACTGAGAACGGTGGCACCTCATGCAGTGGTTGTAGCAAATGTCCTGACGTACCGGGGAAAGTAGATTGGGTTGACGAATCGTATTCTATAACAAGTGCACCTGGGTCAAGACTACCAACGCAATGTTATATTGATGGAACCGCTTCAGATCATTATATAGCTGATGAAACAGGTCATTTTATGATACTTGGCGGGAAGTGTTATTATAGCACAACAAACTAAAAAAACGCCCATTTGGGCGTTTTTTTATTGGGCTATTTTTACTTCTTAATGACGAAATTTACTAACTTATTCGGGACAACAATTGTTTTTAGTATTTCAACGCCGTCCAATTTGCGTGCCGCTGCGGTCTTTGCTGCTGCAACAATTTCATCATTTGTGGCATCAACACCAATTTGAAAATCCGCCGCACGCTTACCATTTACAGACACAACGATAGTCATGCTAGTCTTTACCAACTTTGATGCATCGTATGATGGCCACGGATGAAATACTAACATTTCTTTATGCCCCAAACGTTCCCAGATTTCTTCCGTCATGTGCGGTGCAAATGGATTCAACATCTGAATCAAAACTTCATACGCATGGCGGGGCATCTTTCCACCGAACTCGTTTATGAATTCCATCATCGCTGAAATTGCCGTATTGAAACGCATGTTTTCCAAACGTTCTGTCATATCTGAAATCAGCTGATGCACCAAGCGTTCTTGTTCCGCAGTCATCGGTTCATCTGTTAAATTATCTGCAAAACCTTCAACACGCTTTAAGAAACGTTGAACGCCAGCTAGTGCACCTTCGGACCAGTTTACATTTGTATCCCATGGTCCCAAAGACAGCACGGTCGTACGTGCTGCATCTGCACCAATTTCTGCAACCTTTTCATCAACTTGGAATCCATTGCCCGCCGATTTTGACATCTTTTTACCGTCAGCGCCCATTAATAAGCCGTTGGTCGTTCTTTTCTTGTAAGGTTCAACAGTATTAACCAACCCCAAATCGTATAAAGCTTTGTGCCAAAAGCGAGAATAAATCAAGTGACGCGTATTATGTTCATTACCACCGTTATAATGATCCACTGGCATCCATTTTTCCATCTGTTCACGCGAACAAAATGCTTTGTCATTATGCGGATCTAAATAACGCATATAGTACCAAGAAGACCCAGCCCATTGTGGCATGGTATCCGTTTCACGACGTGCCGGCCCACCACAGTGAGGGCAGGTAGTATTTACCCAATCTGTTGCACGCGCCAGCGGACTTTCTCCTTCTTCGGTCGGCTGATAGTCTTCCATATATGGTTGCATCAATGGTAATTCAGATTCAGGCACCGGCACCCAACCACATTTTTCACAATATACTAATGGAATAGGTTCACCCCAGTACATCTGACGAGAAAATCCCCAATCACTCATTCTGAAACGAGTTTTTGGACGCGCAAACCCGTGTTCTTCGCCATATTTGATTGCGGCGGCAATCGCATCTGCTTTATTCATTCCATCCATAAAACCAGAATTGATATGCTCGCCATCACCTTCCCATACTTTATCCGGTTCACCACCAGAAATTACAGGAATAATTTTAATGCCGAACTTCTTTGCAAAATCCCAGTCACGTCCATCATGCGCCGGCACCGCCATAATCGTACCATGTGCATAATTTACCAATACATAGTCCGCAACAAAAACAGGTATTTCGTCACCGGTATAAGGATTCTTAGCCATAATGCCTTCCAATTTAACACCTGTCTTTTCTTTTGTTACATCCGTACGATCAAATTCGGATTTAGCAGCAGATTCTTTTATGTAATTGCGAACTTCATCTGCATTCTTAACTTTGCCTTCATCCAACCATTTTGCCAACAACTTATGCTCTGGCGCAATGGCACAAAATGTTACACCGAAAATAGTATCAGGACGTGTGGTATAAACAGTCATCTTGTCATCGCCAACCATAAAGTCCACATCTGCACCTGTTGATTTACCAATCCAGTTTATCTGGTCGCGTTTTACACGTTCTGGATAATCAACCAATTTCAAATCATCCAACAGACGCTCTGCATATTTGGTAATTGCCAGATTCCACTGCATTTTTTCGCGAATTTCAACCGGTCCATGGCAACGATTGCACTTACCGTCTTCTAATTCTTCATTTGTTAATGTGGTACGACAATGCGGGCACCAGTTCATTGGCAACATGGATTTATAAGCCAACCCCGCCTTAAAGAACTGTATAAACATCCACTGGGTCCACTTTATATATTCTGGATCTGATGTCGCAATTTGAGATTTCAAATCAATCGACCAGCCCATTTCAATCATATTTTTTGTGAACTTTTTAATTAAATCTTTAACAACAACTGACGGATGTTTGCCGATTTTTGTTGCATAATTTTCAGCAGAAATACCCAAAGAATCGAACCCCAACGGGTATAAAACATCATAGCCCTGCATACGACGAAAACGCGCCATAACATCACACCCAGAATAATTCAACATATGGCCACCATGTAAACCTGTACCAGATGGGAAGGGGAATTCTGCCAACATATAAAAAGGCTTTTTACTACCATCATTTTTTGGTGTGAAAACACCAGACTCTATCCAACGCTGCTGCCATTTGGTCTCACGATCATGAATTTTCTTTATATCATCTGCCATTTTTTAATACCTATTGTAGAAATTTGTAAAACAAGAAAATTTTATACATAAACCTTGATAAATTCAAGTCATTTCAGAATTCTATTGCGCCACGCGGCGCAAGTATGCCAAGTATTCTGTGTTGCCGCTGCCACCCTTGATAGGGGACTCAATAATACCAGATTGATTATAGCCACTTTTTTCAAAACTTTGAATTACATTTTTTATCGCATTTTGGCGTTCTAATTCACTCTTTATAACACCGCCAGAACGTGCAGCAACCGCACGCGATACCTCAAATTGTGGTTTAATTAACGCAATTATCTGTGGCGCATTCCATTTTACCAATGCATCAATAATATTAGTCAACGAAATAAAAGAAACATCAACAACTATTAAATCAACAGGTTCTATGGGCGCTAATTCACGAATATCAGTCTTTTCCAAAGACAAAACGCGCAGGTCATTTTTTAAATCATCTATTAACTGATTGGTACCAACATCAACTGCAATTACCCGCTTTGCACCATGCGCTAATAAAACCTCAGTAAAACCACCGGTACTTGCACCAACATCCAAACAAACATAATCAGAAGGATTTACATTAAACGCTTCCAATGCCCGCTGTAACTTCAAGCTGCCACGACCAGAAGAATAGGGTAACAGTCCCCCAGCTATTTCATCTGTATCATCAACCTGTCGACTTGGTTTTTGGGCAGGGTCTCCATTGACCATAACCAGGCCAGATTTAATCGCCGCCACCGCCTTGGCACGTGTAGGATAAATTTTACGAACAACTAATTCTTGGTCCAATCTCATACAAGAGATTTTACATGCAGTTTTATACAAAATCAACGTTTTTTAACGGATCAAACGCCCAAGAAAACAAATTTAATAAATAACTTTATTACAATAATATAATAACTTGATTTTATAAAATAATTTTCATTTTTAATATTTTAGAATTCCGGTGTTTTATCAACAAAAAAATACTACGCTTATCATGATTTTCAGCTACCAACACACAAAAACAAAATACCAAGTGTTTAAAAACAAAAAAACAACGCAATAAAATTAATATAAAAAAACATTAAACAACAACAAGATATTGATTATTTTTTATAAAATAATTCAATATATAGAAAAACATCTAAAAATTGATAAAAATCCGCAGAAATCCGCCATTTTTTGTATAACTTAGTAAAAAATTGGCGGAAATAGGGCGCATTGACGTCTATCGCGGCCCAAATACCGTATAGAAGACATTCAAAACACATCTCACACCAATCCAATAATAACGAAGTGTAATCAAATAAATAAATTTTGATTGTAAAAAATATTTTTAATTTCAACACGCATCATAAACAATAATAAAAAATTCAACACAACCAAAATTCTACAAAATCAAAAAATTAAACAAAAAGTATTAAACAAACACAACCAACGCTAAAAATACGGTAACATGTTTCATAACTCGCATACGGCACCCTTATTACACTTTATCACCCTATACACATACTAAACTATACATAATATACATTATACGCCTTTTGTATATCGCTGCCCCGTTGTATATTTGCATCTTTATTTTTATATTCCCTTGCGCTTATATAGACCCTACTATTATACCATAAAACGGATTTTCATCACACACATTTTTAATGCAACCACACTATTTCTCCAACAGGCCTTTATAAAAAGACGCGGTCTCACAAAGCGCCAAATCATAAACAAACGTTTTTCTATTTTCCCACCTTCCTATTAGTTTCCCAGTTCACACGCAACCGCCATTCTTCTCTACTGGCGCCACACACCGCCGCACAAAAAAAACTATACATAAACCGGCTGCATTTTGATAATGAAATACAAAAAAAGAGGGGCAAAATCCCCTCTTTTTAAGAATTTAACCATTACTTTATTAAAAGCGATTATCTTTTTGTTATTTTTGCAATTTTTTTAACTTTCTTTTTTGCTATTTTAGTTATTTTTTTCAGTCCTTGTTCTAAATCACTTGGCTGTTCTGGAATTATCTTTTCTGGTTTAATTGAAGAACAACAATTTGGACACTTTGAAGCCTCGGCATTAATAACTGTTTTACAATATGGACATGTACGGGTGCTAACCGCTTTTTTAGAACGAACTTTGTTCATTGTTCTAACGATTATAAATACAACGAACATAGTTATTAAAAAACTCACAACTGTATTCAAAAACACGCCTATATTCATAGTCGCGGCACCTGCTGCTTGTGCCTCGGCAATTGTATTATAATGGACTCCGGGTTCCCCGCCAGACAGAACTATAAAAAACTGAGAAAAATCAATATGTCCCATCAGCATTCCTATCGGCGGCATAATAACATCTCTAACAAGAGAATTGACCATCCCCGTCATCACACTACCGACAATTATACCGACAGCCATGTCTATTGCGCTGCCCCGTTCTATAAATTCGCGAAATTCTTTTATTAATTTGATTTTAGCCATTTTTTTGCCTTTTTTGATATTCTTTTATCGCGTTAACAACTTTGTCTAACGTCTTTTTTAAACTTTCATCCTTTGTTTCAACCGTTATATCAGCCATAGCGTATATATCGTAACGTTCTTTTATCAGTTGAGCCAATATCTTGCGA
>DVNO01000026.1 GCA_018714345.1 Candidatus Enterousia avicola
GATTAGCTCAGTTGGTTAGAGCGTTACGTTGACATCGTAAAGGTCGTTGGTTCGAGTCCAATACCACCCACCAGTTAAAAAGAAAACAGAATTTAAAATGATGCGAATGTATAATTAATCTTAAGTAAAATTTCTGACGGGATTCATTGGACGCCCCGTTGGGCGCCCATATTTTTTAATTAAAAGGTATAAAAATGGTAAACGACAACAAAAAACAAAAATATTTAATTACATCCGCTTTACCTTACGTTAACGGTGAATTACACCTAGGTCACTTAATTGGGTGCTGGTTGCCGTCTGATATATATGCACGTTTCTGTCGCGCGTGTGGTCGTGACGTTTTGTATGTTTGTGGGGCGGACGAGCATGGTACACCTGTTGTTGTCGGTGCTATGAAAGAGCATATGGACCCATTCGATTATTCCAGTAAATATTATGAAAAGCACTTGCGGGCTGTTAAAGATTTTAATATGTCTTTTGACTTTTATGGACGTACGCATACAGAATTGCAAGAAAAATTAATACATGAATTATTCCTGCGTCTGGATGCAGAAGGCTTAATTGAAGAACGCGAAACGTTGCAACCATTTTCGGTCGACGACAACATGTTCTTGGCAGACCGTCAATTAGTTGGGACTTGCCCAAAGTGCGGTTATGACAAAGCACGTGGTGACCAATGTGATAGATGCAGTGCAACATATGAAGCAACTGAACTTTTGAACCCACGCAGCACAATATCTGGCAGCACTAATATTGAAATGCGCCCAACAAAGAACTTGTTTTTCTTAGCGTCAAAAGTCGAAGAAAAATGGAAGCAATGGTTAAAAACGCATGCACCAAAATGGTCTAAAACTGCGTCCGCCATCGCAAACGGTTGGTCAAAAGAAGGTCTGCAAGATACATCTATTACACGTGACCTACCGTGGGGGATCCCTGTGAACAAACCAGGGTATGAAAATAAAGTTTTCTATGTGTGGTTCGATGCACCGTGGGGATACGTTTCCATATCTCAGGCCGCAAATAAAGATTGGGCAACGTGGTGGAAAAATCCTGACTGCCATTATGCTCAATTTATGGCAAAAGATAATGTTAAATTCCATGCTGTTTTCTTCCCAGAACAGCAATTGGCCATGAATGATAACTGGAAAACCGTTGATATGTTGAAATCAATGAACTTCCTGAACTTTGAAGGTGGTAAGTTCTCTAAGTCTGAAAATCGTGGTGTATTCTTAGACAAAGCTATTGAAATCGCACCAGCTGATGCCTGGCGTTATGCTTTGATTGCATCTGCACCAGAAACAGATGATACTGATTTTACGTTTTCACGCTTTGCGGATATCGTAAATAAAGACCTGAATGGCATGTTGGGTAACTTTGTTTCACGTGTTTGCAAATTGACTGAAAAGAACTTTGGTCTGCGTGTTCCAAAAGCAGGCGCGGCTGATGATGCGTTGATTGCACAGATTAATGAAAAATTATTAGAGTTAACAACGGCGCTGGATGCGTGCGAATTCCGCGCAGCGATTGTTGCTCTGCGTTCGCTGTATGCAATCGGTAATGAATATATGACAATCAAAGAACCGTGGGCGTTAGTAAAACGCGGTGAAACAGACGCGGCAGGTGCAGTATTAAACCAATGTTTTCAATTGATTGATTTATATGCACGTGTGTCCGCACCATTTATTCCAGACGCAGCAGAAAAAATGCATAAAATATTCAATGCTGATTTAGACCTATCTTGGCCAGAAACATATTCGCCACGTATTGCAGATGGTACAGAATTTAAGGTTCCTGAAAATCTGTTTTCGCGTATTGATGATACAACTGTTGCAGAGTTAACTGAAAAGTATGCGCCAAAGGTTGATAATGCACCAAAACCTATCATTGCAAAGATTGTCGCGGTAAAAGAACATCCTTCGCGTGAAAATCTACATATTCTGACTGTCGATGATGGAACACATCATGAATTACAAATAGTATGCGGTGCACCAAACGTTCATGTTGGCTTGGTTGGTGTTCTGGCACCAATAGGTTGTACTTTACCGGGTGCTAAAAAGCCAATCAGTCAACGTACTGTTGCTGGTATAGAATCTTTCGGTATGATGTGCAGCCAAGCCGAATTAGGTTGTGGTGACAATTCTGACGAAATAATAGAACTGGATGAAAAGGCTAAAATAGGTATAGAGTATAAATAAATGAAGCTAGTTTTAATGTCATGTTGTGCACCGTGCAGTGCGGGTGCAATTAAACAATTAGCAGACGGTGAAATATCCGGGGTTGATGATTTTATCGTTTTATTTTTCAACCCTAATATTTTCCCAGTTGCGGAATACGATAAAAGACTAGCAGAACAAATAAAATACTGTGAAAGATTAGGTGTTAAATACGCCATTGGTGAATATGACCATAACGCTTGGCGTGATGCTGTTCGCGGTTTAGAAAACGAACCTGAACGGGGAAAACGCTGCAGTAAATGTTTTGAATTTCGCTTTGAGTATGCAAAAAAGTGGGCTGCAGAACATGGCTATGATGCGGTAACGTCCGTATTCGGTGTATCACGTCACAAAGACCAATCACAAGTTGACCGTGCCGGAAAATCTGCACTAGGTATTCAATATATTCCTGTTAAATGGAATGAAGCACTACGTCAAAAAATAGGTCATGAATCTGACTTTTATCGTCAGAATTATTGTGGTTGTGAATTTTCTATTCGTAAAGAAAAACCAAAAACAGAAACATCTGCTGTGAAAAGTATACCAGTCAGATAATATTTGCGATTGTTGGTTTTCAATTCTATAATAAGCTCGAATTTAAAGGAGTTTATATGTCATCTATTCTTGTTTTCCCAGGGCAGGGTTCTCAGGCCGTAGGAATGGGAAAAGACTTATATGAAAACAATCCTGATGCACGTGCGGTTTTTGATGAGGTTGACGACGCATTAAATCAAAAATTATCTGATATTATTTTCAATGGGCCGATGGAAGACCTGACGCTGACAACAAACGTTCAACCGGCTATCATGGCAGTATCTATTGCTATGTTGCGTGCAAGTGGTATTGCACTGACTGAATATGTTGCTGGGCACAGCTTAGGTGAATATACGGCATTATGTGCAGCGGGTGCATTATCTGTTGCAGATACTGCAAGGTTACTTCGCCTGCGTGGTGATGCTATGCAACGTGCAGTACCTGTTGGACAAGGTTTAACAGCTGTTATTTTGGGGCTGGATATTGAAAAAGTACGCGAAATTTGCGCCCAGACTGATTGTGATGTAGCCAACGATAATTCACCAGGCCAGGTTGTAATTTCTGGTGCAAAAGAAGTCGTAGAAAAGACAATGGCGTTGGCAAAAGAAGCAGGGGCGAAACGTGCAATGCCTTTGGCTTTATCCGTTCCCGTTCATTGTCGTATTCAAGCGCCAGCCGCAGAAGAAATGCGTGCCGCATTAGAAAATATCGAAATAAAATCACCAAAAGCTATTCTGATTTCGAACAAAACTGCTGCACCTATGTCTGATCCTGCAGAGATTAAAGAAGCTTTGGTTTACCAAATTACTCATGGTGTACATTGGCGCGAATCCGTTTTAAAAATGCACGAGTTGGGTATAACAGAAACTATTGAAGTTGGTCCAGGCAGCGTTCTGACCGGTCTAACACCAAGAATTTGTTCTGAAATGACATCTAAAAAATTGGAGATATAAAATGTTTGATTTAACAGGTAAAGTCGCTTTGATTACTGGTGCAACTGGTGGCATTGGTGGCGCAATTGCTAAAAAAATGAAAGAAGCAGGTGCAACAGTCGTTGTATCTGGACGCAGCATTGATAAATTGAATTCTCAATTTGATGATTCTTATATCAAAATCCCTGTTGATTTAGCATCCGATGGCGGTGCAATTGATTTGGTACAATCTACAATAGATACAGCTGGTAAAATTGATATTGTCGTAAACAATGCAGGTATTACAAAAGACACTTTGTTAATGCGTATGTCTGATGATCAATTTGATGATGTTATAAACACAAATCTGCGTTCTTGCTTTAAAATGTGTCGCGCAGTTATTATGCCTATGATGAAAAACCGTTTCGGTAGAATCATTAATATGGCATCTATTATCGGCGCAATCGGTGGTCCAGGTCAGGCAAACTATGCCGCATCAAAAGGTGGTATGATTGCAATGACTAAATCTATTGCGGCAGAAGTTGGTTCACGTGGTATCACAGCAAACTGCATAGCACCAGGTTTTATCAAAACACCTATGACAGATGTGCTGTCAGATGAATTGAAAAAATCTTATCTGGCACAAATTCCAGCGGGACGCTTTGGTGAACCAGAAGACATTGCAAATGCTTGTGTTTTCTTGGCCTCTGACGAAGCTTCATATATAAACGGTCAGGTTTTACATATTAACGGTGGTATGGGACGCTTCTAAGAAAAATGACAGAATTTGACGTAATTGTTATTGGTGGTGGGCACGCCGGTGTTGAGGCAGCAACTGCTTCTGCACGGCGTGGTGCGCGCACATTGTTAATAACCCAGCGTGAAACAGATCTTGGGGCAATGTCTTGTAATCCAAGTATTGGTGGCCCTGGAAAATCACAAATGGTTGCAGAGATTGATGCAATGGGCGGTGTTATGGGGCGCGCAGCTGATGCAGCAGGTATTCATTTTCGTACTTTAAATGCTTCCCATGGGGCGGCAACACAAGCTTTGCGCGCGCAAATAGACCGAAAACTTTACCACAAAGAAATCGTCAAAATTCTTAAAAACTATAAAAATCTGACTGTAAAGTTTGAAACGGTTAATAGTCTGGATGTCAGTAAAAAAACGGTTAACAACGAATATGTTGCAGGGGCAATTGTTCTAACTACGGGTACTTTCTTACAAGGATTGGTAACCCGTGGGCACGAAAAAATTCCATCTGGCCGATTAATGGATAATGGAGAATATCAGGCACCTGACGTCCATATTTCTAATATTTTATCAGACGCTGGCTTTCATTTAATGCGCCTAAAAACAGGAACGCCTGCACGTATAGAAAAATCGTCAATTGACTTTTCTGTATGTGAATTACAACCTGGGGATGACCCACACGATTGGTTTTCCGCGCCAAATCCTGACAATACATATAAAACCGTATGTTATATAACTCATACTACGCAAAAAACTCACGAAATAATTCGTGAAAATATTGCAAATGCACCAATGTATAATGGGGATATTCGCGGTACAGGCCCACGTTATTGCCCATCATTGGAAGATAAAGTTATGAGGTTCCCAGAACATTTATCTCATCATGTATTCTTGGAACCAGAGGGCTTGAACAGTAACTTAATATATCCAAGTGGGATATCAACAAGTTTTGGTGCAGACATACAAGATATTTGGATTCGCACGATTCCAGGGCTAGAAAAAGCAAAAATTGCACGCTATGGTTATGCGATTGAATATGACGCAATCGATGCACGCGCGTTAAAAGAAACGCTAGAATCAAAAGATATCAAAGGACTATTCTTTGCTGGTCAAATAAATGGAACGTCGGGTTATGAAGAAGCCGCCGCCCAAGGAATAGTTGCCGGTGCAAATGCGGCTGCGCACGCTTTAAATCTAGATACTTTAAATCTAGATAGAACTAATTCTATGATTGGCGTATTGATAGATGATATAACGACACTTGGGGTAGATGAACCTTATCGTATGTTTACATCACGTGCAGAGTATCGATTATCTTTGCGTGCAGATAATGCAATTGTTCGTCTTGGTAAAACAGCCGTAAATCTAAGTTTAATAAGTTCAGAAGAATACGAAGAGAAGTTAGCACGCAAAGAAAAAATTATTGAAGAAAATGATAAATTCTATGCTGGCTATATCCAGCGCAATGAACGAGAAATAGCCGCATACAGACGAGATGCGGAATTAAAAATACCAGCAAAATTTGAATATAAAAATTTGCCTGGACTAACAAATGAATTGGTTGAAAAATTAACTGCGACAAGACCAGAAAATATTGCTGATTTATCAAGAATACCAGGAATGACCCCTGCAGGTATAATGGTAGTATTACGTAAAATTAAATGTGGAAATTCATAGAAACATATATTATGATAGGGGCTGCACGCCGGTTTAGCTCAGCTGGTAGAGCATCTCATTCGTAATGAGGGGGTCGTAGGTTCAAGTCCTATAACCGGCACCAGATAAAAAAGCCACTTTCGTGGCTTTTATTAAAGTTTTCTTTCTTTTGTAATAGTATATAACATCTTATTCTTTTGTGTAAGCATATTGAAAGATTCTACATTATTGTAAATTCTCTTTACGGCTCCTTTCAAAAGATTATATTCGTAAGCAGACAATTCTACACTATTTCCACCACCTAAAAAGTCACTTACTGTCAATTCAGATTGATTGAAAATTATTTTAGAACCATTATCTAAAACAACTTTTATCTCGCCTTTTTGATTGTCTACGCTAACAATCTTTTTTCTCATGATTTCAATAATGTTATAAATTCCTTTCTGTCTGGCAATTATTCTATTATTGATTTCTTCACGTTCAAGTCTTTGCATCTCTGCATCTTCTTGTGCATACCGTTCATATAACTTATTTAAGTCGTTACCAGATTCATGGATAATTTCTTCCGCAAATTTTTTTGTTTTAATGAAAGGCTTCTTAAATTCACCACTAACAGGTTTCTTATCCTTGATTCTTTTTCTTACATTACCTGGTACACGAACACTCAAACGACCTAATAAATAAGGAACTACAAAAGCAAGCGCGATACGCTCTAACAAAATATTTTTCTTAGTTCTTTTCAACTCTTGCTCCCTAGCACGAGTTAAATCAAAATTCATTTTTTTATTCATCTTTTTCTCTCTTTGTTGTATTAATAATCGAATCGATCATTAATTTGTTTCATAAAAAGTATAATACAAAAAACAATATTGTCAATATTTTATGTTTAATTAAAAACGTGCGTTAATAATTTTTAATATAATCAGAAAAAGAAGTCTTTCGCAAATTTGTTTTATACTTTCGTATTAACACATGTAAAAAAGTACTGGAACTATTGATTTTTATATACTAGAATTTGTCAGAAATGAAACAAAAAAGCATAATTATTATAAAATAACTCGGCACCGCGCTTCTGCACGTGGCTGGGGCGCATAGGCGCCCGTTTTTTATAGTAATTCTTAAATACATGGAGTTTTTTATGGCATACCCAAAGACCGAACCAAAGGCAAATTTTCCAGAATTAGAACATCAGGTTTTGGAATTCTGGCGTAAAGATGACACTTTTCATAAATCTTTAAATAAGACTAAATTAGGCCATCCGTTCTCTTTCTATGATGGACCTCCATTTGGTAATGGGTTACCACACTGGGGACATTTGGGTGTTTCAGCAATTAAAGACATGGTTGGACGATATCAGACCATGCGTGGCAAGCATGTTGTTCGGGAACTTGGTTGGGATTGTCATGGATTGCCGGCTGAAAATTCAGTTGAAAAAAAGCAGGGTAAACAAGCGAAAGACATTGTTGCAGAACAGGGCATTGAAGCATTCTGCGATATGTGTCGCACAGACGTTTTGACCTATACAAAAGAATGGGAAAAATTTATTGAACGCATGGGACGTTGGGTTGACGTTGGTGAAGGTTATGGATATAAAACCATGGATAAAAACTACATGGAATCTGTAATGTGGGCAATGAAAGAACTTTATAAAAAGGGTCTGCTTTACAAAGATTACCGTGTTAACCCTTTTGATTGGAAACTTGGAACTGTTTTATCCAATTCAGAAGCGTCAAGTGAATATCAAGATGTAATTGATGATGCAATAACCGTTTGGTTTGAATTAGAAAATGGTGACCGTGTTCTGGCATGGACAACAACGCCATGGACATTGCCTGCGAATAGCGCATTGGCTGTTAACCCAAATATGAAGTATCTTCGTATGCGTGATGCTGACGGTGCAGTTTATATCATTGCAGAAAGCCGCTTAAAAGCATATGAAAAGCAATTTGCAAATGCCGAAAAAATCGGTGAACTAATGGGTTCTGATTTGACAGGTTTGCATTACACACCTTTGTTTGATTACTATGTTGGAACATCCGATTTGTTGTATCAAGTAATTCCGGCAGAATATGTATCAGACGAAGATGGTACTGGCATTGTTCATATCGCACCCGCATATGGTGAAGATGACTTTTGGGCTGCAAAAAATATAGACCCAAAATTCCCGGTGCTGTTAAATGTTGATGATTATGGAAACTTTACCAGTGAGGTTAAGGACTGGGCCGGTGAAAATATTTTTGAAGCCAATCCGAAAATTATTCAACACCTGCGTGAAAACGGTCACCTGGTAAAGAAAGAACAATATAAGCACAGTTATCCATACGGCCCACGCAGTAAAGAAAAGTTAATTTATCGTGCAACAGATTCTTGGTATATTGATGTACCAAAAATCCGTGACGCTTTAATTGAAAATAACAAAAAAGTAAATTGGACATCTGCTGGTAATCGTTTTGCATCTTGGATTGAAGGTGCACGTCCTTGGTCTATTTCCAGAAATCGTTTCTGGGGGACACCGCTGCCAATATGGGAAAAAGATGGTGAATATAAAGTATTCGGCTCTATCGCGGAATTGGAAGAATTCTTTGGTGTAAAAATCGAAGACCTGCACAGACCGACATTGGATAAACTAACAAAAGACGGTTGGCACCGCATCACAGACGTTTTAGATTGTTGGTTTGATTCTGGCTCTATGCCATTTGCGTCTTTGCATTATCCATTCGAAAACCAAGATAAATTTGAAGCGACATTTCCGGCAGATTACATTATTGAAGGTCAGGACCAAACACGTGGTTGGTTCTATAACTTAATGATTCTGGCAACTGCGTTGTTTGACAAACCTGCCTTTAAGACAGTATCTGCAAACGGTATGGTAGTTGATGAAAATAAAAAGAAGTTCTCTAAATCTTTAAAGAACTTTGTTAACCCAGAAGACCAAATTGAGCAATTCGGTGCAGATGCAATTCGACTGTTTATCCAAGGGTCTAATTTCCTGAAAGCAGAACCTGTACCGGTCGACAAAGAAGGTAAGGTTTTCACAGAACCAACAAAAACTATTCTAACACCTTTGTGGAATGCGTATCACTTCTTTACATTGTATGCAAATGCAGGAAATATTACGGCTCAAAATTCTGCGGATTCTGAAAACGTTTTGGATAAATACATTATTGCAGAGTTGAATGAACTTATTTCTGTTGTTGGCAATGCATTAGATGAATATAAACCTGATGTTGCTATCAAAGAATTTATAAGATTCTTAGATATATTAAACAACTGGTACATTCGTCGCAGTCGTGAACGTTTCTGGGACGAAGATCAAGAAGCTTTTAATACATTATATTATGTGCTGACAAATCTGTGTCGTGCATTGGCACCATTCGCGCCATTTATCAGTGATTACATTTACAGAAATCTGACTGGCGTAGAAAGCGTACACTTACAAGATTTTCCAACAGCGACAGAATATGACCACAAGATTGTTGAAGATATGCGTCGTGTTCAATCCATAGTATCTGTTGGCAAGCAGCTACGTGAACAATATAAATTACGTAATCGTCTGCCATTGGCAAAGCTTACCGTTGCAGGTGTAAATCTAGAAGAATATGCAAACATCATCCGTGACGAATTAAACGTTAAATCTATTGAATTTACAGATGATATTTCTGCTGTTGCCGATTCTTTCGTGTATCTGATAACACCAAAAATTGGTGCACGTTTGGGTGGTGCGTTGAAAGAAATTATTCCAGCCGTTAAACGCGGTGATTATGAAATATCTGACGGTAAATTAATTGTTGGCTTATATTCTTTAAACAGTGATGAGTTTGAAAAGCGTTTAACTGTTAAAGACGGTGTTACCGGTGCTGCATTACCAGATAACACAGCGGTAATCGTTCTGGATACAGAAATAAATTCCGAACTGGTTGCAGAAGGCCTTGCAAACGATGCATTACGCTTTATACAAGATACCCGTAAAACTATCGGTTTAGACGTATCTGACCGTATTAATTTGGAGTATAGTGCTGATCCAGCACTTGCAAATGCAATAGAACAACATCGTGATAGGATAATGTCAGATGCATTAATAAAAAATATGTTACAAAGTACATCTGGAGAGTATAATACAGAAGTAGATGGGTATAATTTATCTATCTCTATTACAAAAGCTTAAAAAGGAGATTGTAATGCGTAAATTCTTAACTCTTTGTTTGTGGGTTTTGTGTGCTGCAATAATATTCTTTGCTGGTTTTTATATTGGCAGTATAGATGCAGATGCACACGAAATAAAAATAACTTCACAGTGTTCTGGTATTGGAATGGAAAAAAGTTTTTCTGCCAACTATGAGCGCATCGGTGATGAAGTAGTAAAAGATGAAAAAACTAATTCTGAAAAATATACTACACGTTGTTTGTGCTTTGCATCTGATGCGACTCACGAAAACATATGGGTAGACACAGTAGAATTATCTGGACAATCAGAAGAAGAAGTTATTAATACATGTAATTCCGATTGTCAGGCCTTATGTGAAAGCAGATTAAACGGTTTTTCTTTCATCGAGTAAAAGATGGCTCTAACACCAGAAATATATTTTAAGTATGTTCCTAGCGTTATCGATATGAGCATACGTAGTGAGTTATATCACACTAATGAATTTACCTTTGCTGTTGCCGTAATTTTATCTGCACAGGCAACAGATAAAAAGGTAAATGAAGTAACACCGGATCTTTTTCGTGTTGCACCGTCACCAGCAAAAATGTTGGAACTTGGTGAAGACGGTTTAAAAAAACACATTCGCGTATTATCCTTCTTTAACAACAAGGCTAAAAGTATTATTGGTCTGTCTGCCGCATTAATGAATGATGAAAATGGAGCAGATGATAATTACAAATTTCCCAAAAAGTACCATAACCGTGATGCGTTAATGAAATTGCCTGGAATAGGGCAAAAGACCGCAAATGTGATTATGAACGTATTATGGGATGCGCCAAATATAGGTGTTGATACTCACGTGTTTAGAAATTCCCACCGCTATGGTTGGGTTGGTGCCGATGCAAATACGCCAGAAAAGGTCGAAGAACAATTACTAAAAATAATTCCAAAAAAATATCATCCAATTGTAAATCATGTTATGGTTTTGCATGGACGATATATTTGTAAAGCATTACGACCAAAGTGTAACGAGTGTCCCGTGGCAAAATGGTGTAATGCGCCAGACAGAACCATTTAACATATATAAAAAAGCCGGCAAATGCCGGCCTTTTTATTATCCATTATTTGTCACGTATCTTTGCGTTACATTTCTTTTCAACATTTGCAATTACTGCTGTTTGCAATTTTTGCAAATCTTCATCTGACATATTTTCCGTCGGTATGATTGTTATCGTAAACGCTATTGATTTCTTACCATTGCCCATATTGAACGAATCAAAAACAATGGCACTTGTTATGTGTGTATCCGTAGACGTTGCAGTTCCAACTAACTTTTCTGCTGGAAAATCTTCGTCTACAATAAACGCAAAATCGCGGGTAATCGGTTGAAATTCACTTATTACAGGCTCTTTCGATTTTCGATCGGCCGGTAAATTTTCAACGTCTTCTACTATTGCTATATTTACATTCGTCTTTATTTTTAATTTATGTGCAATGGATGGATGCAATTCACCAAATTCAGCAATTTTCTTCTTTCCTTGCATGATTGCACCATATCTAAATGGATGTGCCCAATGTGGCGGGTTTTCTGTGGATACAGTAAAACGCTGGCCATGCATTAAGGCAAGTAAATCTGCCTTTACATCATATATATCTGTTGGACGATTTCTGCGCTGCCAATGTTTCGGTGCCGTATCGCCTGTTCTAACAATACAAATTTGTGTATGTTGTTCATCAGGTTTGTCCCCATCAAAGACCGTACCTAATTCAAATAAATTTAAATCCGGATAACCATGTTTCTCGTTTTCTGCAACAAAACCTAACATACCGCCCAATAAGCAGTTACGTGCCGTATCCATATCATTAACAATAGGATTAGCAATTTTTATAACTGGTTTGTCAGACAACATTTCTTCTATTTTGGAATTACCAAAACCAAAAGATTTTGCTTCATTCAAACCACGTGCAGATAGCTCACGTTTCTTTGCTATATAATAATCATGATGTATTGCAGAATCTGTTGGTTTATGAACAGCAGATTTTATAATCTTGTCGTAACCATATATACGAATTAATTCGGATACTATATTTTCTGCAATTTCTATATCTACACGTGCTGGTGTTGGAATAATAGTCCATTTTTCAGAACTACCAGAAACTTTAAAACCTAGTTTCTCTAGAATCTCACGCTGTTTTTCCGCTGGCATTTCAGTACCAGTTTTACGAAGAAACAAATCAGGTGAATATTCTATTTTTCTGTTTTCTGACGGTATACTGCCGCCAATTCCTGTACAAACTATCTTTCCGCCACACGAATCTATTATCATTTTAGATGCGTTTGACAATGCAACCCCTGTCACAGTTGGATCTATACCACGTTCGTACCGATACGAAGAGTCAGTTGATATTCCTAAACGTTTAGAGGTTTTACGTACAGATACAGGATTAAAGTACGCGCTTTCTAAAATAATATTTTTTGTCTTTTCCGTCGTCATACCACGCGAACCGCCAATTACCCCAGCCAAAGCTAATATACCTGTATCATCAGCTATTACCATATCTGTATTTTTTAAAGCGTGCTGGTTTCCGAATAAATCGGTAAACTCTTCACCATCATTCGCCATTCTGACAGTTATATCACCTTTAACCTCATCTGCATCGAAACAATGCATAGGTTGTCCGATGTCATAACAAATATAATTTGTGGTGTCTACAGGGGCATTCTTTGGATTTATACCAATTGCTGCCAAACGTGATTTAACACTTTGTGTGCTTGGATTAACTGTTATCCCATGAATTTCACAAAACTGATAAACAGGACATTTGTCAGTCTTTATATTTACTTTTCTTGCGCCTGATATAGGGGATAATATTTCATCTTTTGGTGCAATATATTCACCCAAACCACATGCAGATAAATCACGGGCAATTCCACGTACCGCCAGATAATCCGGACGATTTGGCGTAATTCCTGCATCAAAAACAATTTCAGTATTTAAAACAGGTGATCCTATTTTTGTATTTTCTGATAATTCAACAATACCACTATGGTCGTCATTTATCCCCAATTCACGTCCACTGCACATCATACCATCTGATAACACGCCACGTAATTTTCCACTTTTAATTTCATGGCCTTCTATTATGCAACCAGGCGTTGCCAGCGCAGAAATTAAACCAACACGCGCATTTGGTGCGCCACATACAACCTGACGTAATGTACCAGTACCATCATCCACTTTTAATATATGTAAATGGTCACTGCCAGCCAAAGGCTTACACTCTACAATCTTTGCCGCAATCGGTGATATAGGTTCAATCAGTTCTTCAACTTCTAATCCCGTACGAGTCAATGTCTCTGCAATCTGTTCGGCAGACGCATCTGTCTTTAAATAATCTTTTAACCAATTATATGTCCACTTCATTTTTTACCCCCCGTGATTAGAAACCAGCACTTTTTAACCAACGAACGTCACCATCATAAAACTTACGAATATCGTTCAATCCGTACTTTAACATCGCAAGTCTGTCCCAACCAAAACCAAAAGCAAAACCCTGATACTCATCTGGATTTATACCACAATTACGCAACACATTTGGATGTACCATACCTGCACCCATAATTTCTAGCCATTTCTTACCTTGCCATTTCAAATCTATTTCTATGCTAGGTTCAGTAAATGGAAAGTATGATGGGCGAATACGTAATTCAACGTCATCAATCTCAAAAAACTTCTTCAAAAATTCCCTTACGTCCGCAATTAAATCGGACATTGTCACATCTTTATCAATATATAACCCTTCTATTTGATGGAACATTGGACTATGTGTGGCATCCATTTCTTTACGATATGTAGCCCCTATACCGAACATCTTTATAGGTGCACCTGTCTTTTCCATACTACGAATCTGAATAGCAGAAGTTTGTGTACGCATCACATTACCATTTTCCAAAAAGAATGTATCCTGCATATCACGAGCAGGGTGATATTCAGGTGTATTCAAAGCGGTAAAATTATGCCAATCATCTTCTATCTCAGGTCCAGTCCACATCTCGTATCCGAAAGATTCCAAAATTTCAGATACGTCTGCCAACGTATGTGTCAGTGGATGCAAAGAGCCGTTATTTTCTGGTTCGCGGTTCAAAGACACATCCAATTTCTGCTTTTGCAGCCCCGCCATCATCGCAGCTGTTTCTAATTCAGCTTGGCGTACTTTAAATAATTCGCGCAATTCAGAATTTTCACGATTCAATTCGGCACGCGCATCATTATCTAGATTTTTCATATTCTTTAACTTTGCCGTCATCGTACCATTTTTGCCAAACGTAGCTGCATACAAAGACTGTAACTCTTCCAAAGAATTTATGTTTTTTATTTGTTCTTGCATAATCTTTACCTTAAATTAAAACAAAAAGCCGTCATACGACGGCTTTTATAATACAAAATAAATCACCTACCGCCAAGGCATTATTTAGCTTCGGCAGAAGTAAATCGTTTTGCTGTTTCAACCAATTTTGCAAAGTTTGCATCACCAGCATAAGCCATTTCAGCTAATACCTTACGATCTAATGCAACACCAGCCTTTTTCAGACCATTCATAAATTGGCTGTATGTCATACCATTACTGCGAACAGCGGCATTAATACGAACAATCCACAAACCACGAAATTCACGCTTTTTAACGCGACGATCACGGTATGCATACTGTCCAGCTTTTTCAGTTTTTTCACGCGCTGCACGATATGTTGTGCTATGACGACCCAGATAACCTTTGGCACGGGCCAAAATCTTATTATGCTTTTGTTTTACGGTTGTTCCGCGTTTAACTCTTGCCATAAATCTACCCCCTTACTTATTTCAAACCATATGGGGCCAAGATTTTTGCCTGACCGACCATGTTATCATTCAGATACTGTGCCTTTGAACCAGCATTGTTTGCACGCTTGGATTTGTGACGCAATAACTTCTTGTGGGCGTTTCTGGCAACACGAATCTTACCGGTTGCTGTCATAGACGCACGCTTTTTCATGTACGACTTTGTTTTTAGTTTTGGCATTTTTCACCTCTTTTAGTTCACCTTATGGCAATGCCATTGCCATTTCGGTTCTGTTTAACACGACTGCTATTTTGGCATAATTAAATGAAAAATCAAGTTTTTATTGAATATCTGCCTTTTAGCGTTTAAACTTATGCCCGATGAACCAGAATAAGATGTCTTCTAGATTGCGCACTATCATTAAATCGGCACTTGCCGCCGCGGTTTTGCCTGTCTTGTTCATATATATAATGATTGCTAAACCAGATTACGCAATTATGAATGGGTTGGCTCATGTAGTGCTGCCTGTTGCTAATTGGGTTGGTAATGTAATTACGTGGCCTGTTAGGTTCGTTGGGTCTACAATTGAAAATGTACGAGAACTATCAAATCTAAGAACAGAAAACGAAGAATTACGCGTAAGACTTGATGACGCATTACGTAATAAAAATTTATGTGATATAGCAATTGCTGAAAATCAAAAGCTGGCGCGCGAATTAGATATAGTTCAATCCCAACCACGTGATGCCGTTGTGGCAGACGTAACTTATGACAATACCGCATTTCACCACAGTACGTTTTTTATAAATAAAGGTATTAAGCAGGGACTAGAAAAAGGTATGATTGTCGTTTCAACAGATGGCATGCTTGCTGGTATAATAACAGATGTTGCACCCTATTTTTCTAGGGTAAGAGCCTTGACCGATTCAAATTCAAATATAGCCGTACGCATTGCTGGTTCTGAGGTTTACGGTTTCTTACAGGGAAATGGTTCTGATACACCGACTATGGGATTTTTTAGTGACCCAGAATTTCAAGCATCTTCTGGAATAAAATTAATTACTAGTAATATTAGCGGAGTTCTACCAAATGGTATTGCGGTTGGCGAAATGTTAAATGATACAGATGTAAAAGTACTGCAACCAAAATCTTTATCTAGGGTGGTTGTTCTAAAATTTGATGCGCAAGATGAATATAAGCAATGAAACAACAGATAATAAAATTTTTGCGTAAATCTTTTCCGTTTATCGCCACAATTTTTTTGTGGCGCTTGTCTATTCCTTTCTGGAATCCCGCTGGTATTTTAGCAATAATTCCTATCTTTTACTGTTCTTTCGTAAAACCTATACCTTGGTTCTCGCCAATGGCCGTATTGTTCTGCTTTTTAATAGACTATCGATTTGATACGACTTTTTATTGGACTATTATGTATTGTATCTTTTATGCAGTTAACGGATTTCAAAATTTCTTTGATATAACTCGTGTTGATAAAAATGCACTAAACATTTTTATGGTGTTTTTTGCTATATCAATCCTGATTTTATCCTTAACAAACATAAATATAGATAATATCATTCGAGCAATATGGTTATTTGCTTGGGTTTCTGTTCTATATATCCCAATAACAGCTTTGATAAAAAGGGTGTACGATGATAGATAAAGAAGTCGCACGCCTTTTCGATAGAAGAAGCGCTTTATTTTTAACGGCTGGTGCCGTTCTTACTTCTGCGCTGGTAATGCGTATGCTGCAAATGCAGTTATTTAATTACAAAGAATACACGAAAAAAAGTGAAAATAACTCTTTTAGAGTTCAAATAAATATGCCAGAAAGAGGTAAAATTTTATCTGAATCTGGTACACCTATATCTCGCGATGCCCAGATTTATAGAATATATATTATTCCAGAAGAATCTAAAAATTTAGAAGAAACAATAAATACCGTTGCAAAAGAACTGAAACTAAAACCAAAAAGAGTTGATAGAATATTTGCACAAATAAAAAAGCAAGCTGGTTTTCAACCTGTTTTGATAAGTGAAAATTCTAACTGGTCAGAACTTGCCAAATTACAGGCTAAAAATATACCCGGTCTTCATGTAAGAAATGGTTTTACCCGCGTATATGAAATGGGACCTGCTGGTGCTCAAATATTTGGATATGTAGGAGCCCCAAGTGAGCCAGTTCCAAACGCACCGTTTATGACAACGGGAATAACAGGACTTGAAAAGCGTTTTAATGAAGAATTAACTGGAACCCCAGGTCAAACGGTTATGATTACTAACGCTGTTGGTCGTGTAACTGGCGAAGATAAATCTCAATTTAAAACTGCTGTCACAGGAAAAGATTTATTAACAACTATAAATTATGAAGCACAACAAGCAATGTACGATGCATTAATGCAACATCGTGCGGGTTGTGGGGTTGCGTTAGATATAAATACTGGTGACATATTAGCAATGGTATCAACCCCAAGTTTTGATCCTAATATGTTTAGTGCAGATGATGGTGATGAATATATAGATTCTTTACGTAAAGATAATATGAAACCATTTATGAATAAAACCATAGAAGGTTTATACCCACCAGGTTCTACTTTTAAAATAGTTGTCGCCCTTGCCGCACTAGAAGCGGGTGCTATAACACCGAATGAAAAAATATTCTGTCCTGGACATTGGGATTATGGTGATAGACGCTATCACTGCTGGGAAGCAAAAGGGCATGGTTGGGTAAACTTAGCTGATGCTTTAAAGCATTCTTGCGACATATATTTCTATCAATTGGCGCTTCGCATCGGTATTGATTCCATAAAAGATATGGCTATAAAACTTGGTTTTACCCAAAAATATATGGACGGCATTTTATCAAGAGAAATGGCTGGAATTATTCCAGATAGGTATTGGAAAGAAGAAGCTATTGGCTATCGCTGGATGCATGGTGACACAATAATTTCTGGAATTGGTCAGGGTTTTACACTTACAAATTGTCTTCAACTTGCAATTATGATGGCAAGAACGGCATCTAATAAGGTTGTAATGCCAAGGCTTATCTTAACTGATGAAAAACCTAAATTCGCAAATTTGGGACTGCAGAAAAAAAATATTAAGGCGGTTTTAACTGGTCTAGAAGAAGTTACAAAAAAAGGTGGTACTGCCGCTGGCAGCGCAATAAATGTGAATGGGGCACGTATGGGCGGAAAGACTGGAACGTCTCAGGTTCGAAGCATTTCTCGCGCAGAACGTGAAAGTGGTGTTTTAACAAATGAACAACTAAAATGGAATATGCGCAACCATGGTTTATTTGTTGGATATGCCCCAACTAACAACCCTAAATATGCAATCTGTGCAATAACGGAGCATTCTGGTGGCAGTGGTTCCGCAGCAAGAACAGTTGCAGCAACGATGAAAGTACTATTAAAAGAAAAAAAATAATATGGCACGTCAAACAAGAGTTTCTAATGCAAGTATGATGAGTTTCCCCGAAAAACTAAGCCGTTTTTCATGGGCTATGTTCATACCAATGTGTTTGGTACTGGCTATATCAATTGTAGTTCTTTATTCCGCAGGTGGTGGGTCATGGCAACCTTTTGCGTTTTCACAATTGGTTAAGATAATTCTTGGGTTTGCTGTGTTCTTTTTTGCAGCATTTACTAATATAAAAACATGGTTAAAATCAGCATACCTAATTTATATCGTCGCTTTGATTATGATTGTTATGGTGACATTCGTTGGTCATACAGGAATGGGGGCTCAACGTTGGTTAAATCTTGGATTCTTTCATGTACAACCATCTGAATTGATTAAGATAGCTTTGGTTTTAGCGTTGGCACGTTACTTCGCATGGATGAATTCGGTTGAATTATCACAAATAAAAAATTATGCCATTCCTGCATCTATGTTGCTTATACCGTTTCTACTAATTGTCGCACAACCTGATCTTGGTACAGCTTTGTCACTTGGAATGATTACTGTCGGTATGTTTTATATAGTCGGTGCTCAAAAAAAATGGTTTATTATAGCTATAATTCTTGGTGTAATGGCCGCACCGCTTGTGTGGTATGGTGGATTGCATGATTATCAACGCGACAGAATTATAACTTTTATTAATCCTGACCATGATGCACAAGGTGCAGGTTATCAAATTAATCAAGCTAAAATAGCATTCGGTTCTGGTGGAATGATCGGAAAAGGCTATATGGCTGGTACACAATCTCAGCAATCTTTCTTACCAGAAAAGCAAACTGATTTTATATTCACAATGCTTGGGGAAGAGTTTGGTTTTATAGGTGCTTTTTCTTTATTAATGCTTTACACCATTATAATTTTAGTCCTATTTTGGTGTGCCAAAACATGTAGAAATAGATTTGGTCAGTTAGTATGCTTTGGTTTTATGTTGAACTTTTTCATTTATTATTTTATAAATATTTCTATGGTTTTGGGTCTAATGCCAACTGTCGGTGTACCGTTACCATTAATGTCTTTTGGCGGCAGCAGCTTATTATCACTGATGTTTGGTTTCGGTTTATGCCAAAACGCACATATTCACAAAGACCAGCAATTATCAGCAAAAGGAAGTTGATATCATGAATCTATTAATCGTTGAATCTCCATCAAAAGCAAAGACTATTGAAAAATATTTAGGTTCAGGCTGGCGGGTCATTGCTTCTGTCGGTCATGTGCGTGATTTGGTTCCTGAAAATGGCAGTGTCGATCCTGAACATGACTTCGCAATGCGGTGGCAGATTATGCCTGGTAAAGAAAAGCAAATAAAGCTTATCATAAATGAATTAAAAAAGGCAGACGCTGTATACCTGGCATCAGACCCTGATAGAGAAGGTGAGGCTATTGCATGGCATATTCTTGATATTTTAAAGGCAAAGAAAGCGTTAGACGGTAAAAAAGTATATCGCGTCGCATTTCATGAAATTACTAAAAGGGCTGTAACAGAAGCTATTGCAAACCCTCGCGAAATAGACAAAGACCTGGTTGATGCGTACATGGTTCGTCGTGCATTAGATTATCTTATTGGTTTTGGTATATCTCCATTATTGTGGCGTAGAAATCTAGGAAGAAGCGCAGGGCGCGTTCAATCAGTTGCTGTTAAACTGGTTGTTGATAGGGAAAAAGAAATAGAGGCTTTTAAACCAGTTGAATATTGGTCTTTAACATCTGTATGCATTGCAAAAAAAACATTCTTTAATGCTCAATTATCTAATGTAAGTGGTAAGAAAATTGAAAAAATGACAATTGAAAACCACGATCAGATGAATACTATTCTAGAAAAAATAGGTTCACCAGAAATTCCTGCAAAAGTTGTAGCAATTGATAAAAAGAAAACATCTCGTCGGGCGGCTGCACCATTTACAACTAGTACGTTACAACAAGAATCTTCACGAAAATTATATTTTTCTTCAAAGCGTACAATGTCGACCGCACAAAAGTTATATGAACAAGGTTTAATTACGTATATGCGTACAGATGCGACTAATTTGTCTGCAGATGCAGTAAATGAAATTCGTGATTATATAACAAAAACTTATGGCGGTTCTTTTGTGCCAAAAACACCTAACATATACGTAACAAAATCGAAAAATGCACAAGAAGCACACGAGGCTATTCGTCCAACGCATTTTGATGGAAAGGTTGAGCATTTAACTGGCGATGAAGCAAAATTATATGATCTTATCTGGAAAAGAACTATTGCATGTCAAATGACAAATGCTGAATTTGATAGTGTATCTGCTGATATAGAAACTGAAAATAAAGTTGCTGTATTTCACGCGGTTGGTACTACACGTACTTTTGATGGTTTTATGCGGGTATATACAGAAGATAAAGATGATGCGGATGAAAAAGATGAAACAAAATTACCTTCTTTGTCCGTTGGTGATGAAATATCTATTACAGAATTAAAACCAGAACAGCATTTTACGCAACCGCCGGCAAGATATACAGAAGCTTCTTTGGTAAAAAAACTAGAAGAACTTGGTATAGGTCGTCCATCTACATATGCAACAATTATGTCAACCATTGTTGATAGAAAATATGTTGAGCAAGATAAACAACGTCGTTTTCATCCAACACCTGGTGGATGGGTTATTTCAGCATATTTATCTAAATATTTTAATGAATTAGTTGATGTTAATTTTACCGCAAAAACAGAAGATACATTAGACGACGTTTCTAACGGCAAGCAGGATAAATTAAAGGCTTTACGTAATTTCTGGACACCGACATCTGCAATGATTGATGGTGCAAAAGATGTAAAAACAACAGAAATAATTAA
>DVNO01000027.1 GCA_018714345.1 Candidatus Enterousia avicola
TTGGCACATAATCTTTATTGATATGATGCGCATATGTGTTTACGTAATTCCACATAACAGAATTTATTGGAGGATAAAAGTCTAACTTTTCTTCCAGCTTTTTCATTCCGTCTTCGATATCAGGCAAAATTTTTGCTAATTCGAACAAAATTTTTGATCTTATGGGCGTTCCGCAAACACCAATGTTTGGGCGTAACAAAGTAACGTTTTCACCATCTACATCAAAGTCTTTTGAATTCTCCATTACTTTTAATAAGTTACCTACATTATGGTGTAATACAATTGCGTTTTGTATTATGGCAAATGTGTCGTCAGAAACTTCTGGAATTTCTAAATCGATTAATAGGTCGTCGTCATTACAAAAGACAATCCATTCTGGTTTAAAAGTTTTTGCAAGTTTTATTATTTCAAACCTAGCTTTTAGCTCACCCAATGTTTCTGTTGAGTTTATTATTTGCAAATCACCGCAATAACCTAATTTGCGAATTTGGCGTTTAGAAACAGTCGTCATAGGATTGTCATTATGCACAATTAATAAGAATTTTTGTTGAAGCTTAGCAAGTGCTGGAATTGATATTTTCAGCATTTCGTTATTAATTGTTGTTAATCCGACGACAATATTATTTCTTTTACGCATCATGATTTTCTGATTTTAAATAAAAGTTTATAAAATTGCAATTAGTTACTTACTTGTGCTATAATATATAACAAAGATTTTAAGGAAGCAAATAAATGAAACCATTAATGCTATTTGCAATAATTGCGCTTGTGTCGATAATAATTGTAACTTCTTTTGATTTACAATTGGCACCGAACGCTGCAATAATGTTGGCACCAGATTCTGCGGCGAATGCTTTGTATATATGTCCGACAAACAGTGCATTTTGGGATGGTTTTGCAACCGCGTTGTTGCCGTTTCATAAATTTCTTATCATTGGTTTGTTTTTTGTAGTTATGTTATTAATGTTCAGCTGGGGTTGGGCACTATATCAGAATTTATTAAGCGATTCATTTAAGAGAGAGAGCTTTCAAAAACCATGGCAATTAACTAAGTTTACATTTTGGGCAAGCATTATAGTACTGCTGTTTGCTGTAACGCCAAATCATTATAGACGCGTCACAGTAGATGGGCTACAGGGGCAATATGTTTTATGCGAAAGTGATACGCCAGGGGCCAAGGCAGTAAGGGCAGACGCAGTTCATAACTATTAAGCCAAAATTTGTCAACAATTGTAAAAAAAGTAAAAAATAAATATGGGCTTGACTTAAAGCCCCGAATTCTCTACGATTCGAACAAGCAGCACAGGCAATGTCCGTGGAATACAAAGGTTTGAGTTAAGTGCTAACTTATAACCCGCGGTATAAGCGCAAGTTATTTCACAGACATTGCCTTGGGACTGCCGGACACCTTATATAAATTTATATGAAAGGAGAAAACAAATGAACAAACAGCAATTGATTGAAGCAATCGCAAACGAAGTTGAAGTAACGAAAGCTACAGCAGCAGCATGCTTGGACGCATTCATCAATACAGTAACAAAAGTTTTGAAGAAGAAGGGTGAAGTTCGCTTGGTTGGTTTTGGTACATTCACAACAGCAAAACGTAAAGCGACAACAGGTCGTAATCCTCAGACAGGTGCTGCGATTAAGATTCCAGCTTCTACTCAGCCAAAGTTCAAACCAGGTAAAGCATTGAAAGATGCATTGAACTAAATCGTTTGAGAATTAAGTCATTATAATAACGCCTCTTGTAGAAGGGGCGTTTTTATTTGCTTTTGATTTATATAGGGTATAGAATCAAACTATAACGTTTAAATAAGGAGTTTTATATGTGGGTAACAATAGCCATAATAGCAGTAGTTTTGTTGTATTTTATAGCAGTGTACAATGGTCTTGTATCAAGACAGAATCAGGTAAAGGAAGCTTGGGCTACAATAGATACTCAGTTAAAGCGTCGCTATGATTTGATACCAAATTTAGTAGAAACGGTTCGTGGTGCGGCAAAGCACGAGCGTGAAACTTTACAGAACGTTGTCGCGGCACGTGATGCGGCGATGAAAGCCAATGGCCCTTCGAAAGCAGACGCAGAAAATCATTTATCTGAAACACTGAAAAGCATATTTGCATTATCAGAGAATTATCCTACATTGCGTGCGAATGAAAACTTTTTGGAATTGCAGCGTGAATTGACTGATACCGAGACAAAGATTCAAGCTGCCCGCCAGTTTTATAACACTGTGGTCATGGGGCTGAATACGCAAATAGAGCAATTCCCATCAAACATAATTGCAAGGATGTTTAATATAACCCAGGAAAAGATGTTTGAGATGGAAGAATCTGAAAAGGTGGCACCAAAAGTAAAGTTCTAAAAAAATCCCGATAATCGGGATTTTTTCTTGATTTTTCTAAAAAAACAGTATAAACTTGACCACGCTGGATAACCAGAACTGATTAAGTAATATGTCTTTTGGTCATATTAACGATAAGGATTCTGTGAAGTGTCTGGCACCGAAAAAACCAAAAGAAAAAGGATAAATTATGGCAAGAGCAGGCGCAAAGCGCAGCACAAGAAAGTTAAAAATCGGACGTAGCTTGGGCGTAAATTTGTGGGGTCAGGCGAAGTCTCCATTCAATAAACGTAAGTACAAACCTGGACAGCATGGTCCAACATCTCGTGGTGGTAATTCATCTGATTATGCAAAGCAGATGCGTGCAAAGCAGACCTTGAAAGGTTACTATGGAAATATTGGTGAAAAGAAGTTCCGTGCATATTATTTGGAAGCTGCCAATATGAAAGGCGATACACCAGATAATTTAATTGGCTTGTTAGAACGTCGTTTGGATGCGGTTGTATATCGCTCTAAATTGGCACCAACAGTATTCTCTGCACGTCAATTGGTAAGCCATGGACATGTTTATGTTAATGGCAAGCGTGTTAAGATTGCGTCTTATCAGGTAAAACCAGGTGACGTAATTACTGTTAGCGAAAAAGCTAAACAGATGCCATTAGTTGTTTTGGCATTGGAATCTGCAGAACGTACATGGCCAGATTACATCAGTGTGGATAGTGCAAACTTTACTGCAACATATACTCGTGTTCCATCATTTGCAGATGTTCCATATCCTGTTCAGATGTTCCCAGAATTGGTCGTCGAGTTCTATTCTCGTTAAAGTTAACGCGAAAGGAAAAATCCCGCCTTTTCTGGCGGGATTTCTTTTTACTGGTAAAGTTTTTTTAAACGTTTTATCATAAGGCAAAGGATTTTTAAATGGCACAATCAGAAGATATTATTTTAACAGGCATCAGACCAACAGGACCATTGCATATAGGGCATATGGTGGGGGCGTTGATACCAAACATAGAAATTCAAAATGCCGGCGGTTATAAAAAAATGTATGCAATGATTGCAGAC
>DVNO01000028.1 GCA_018714345.1 Candidatus Enterousia avicola
TATGAGATTTTAAAATTCTGCGATAACGCAGCGACTATTATTGGGTGTGCTTTTCTTTTATGTATAGGGGTGTACGCTTATAAGGCTTCTTATTCAAATAAAGAAAAATTACATCTGAAAGAGATTGCAGTGGAAGAAAAGAAAGCAACAGACAAGTCGGAGCATGTCATTTTTCGTGACACAATCGCAGATAAAGCTAAGCAAAAGGTAAGATAGTTTTATGCAAACATTACATACATCAGATTTTGACTTTGAATTGCCTGCGGAACTTATAGCGTCACACCCACTGCATAAGCGGGACGCATCAAGAATGCTGGTTGTAAAAGGAACAGATGTTGCGGATAAACACATTCGTGATTTTGTTGAATATTTGCGACCGGGTGACGTTGTTGTGTTTAATAATTCCAAGGTAATCCCTGCGCGGTTTAATGCGTCTGGGCACGAAATTACTTTGCATACAGCGGTCAGTGATAAGATTTGGTGGGGATTGTGTAAAAAATTTAATAAGATAAATATTGGTGAGATATTAAAGCTGGATGACGGTTCGCAAGTTAAAGTTTTAGATAAAGAGAGTGAAAGTGGCCTAAAACTGGAGTTTTTGTGTGACAACGTTTTTGCAGTATTGGACAAGGTTGGTAAAATGCCATTACCGCCATATATGAAGCGCGAAGCAGAAACCGAAGATCGCGAACGCTATCAGACAGTATATGCTGACCCGATTGGTTCAATGGCGGCACCGACGGCTGGGCTGCACTTTACACCAGAGTTAATGGATGAAATAGAACGGCGCGGTGCAAAGATAGTAAAGATAACTTTACATGTTGGTGCAGGCACGTGGATGCCAGTCAAAACAGAAAACTTGTCTGAACATAAGATGCATAGCGAATGGTGCTGCATAACACCAGAACAAGCGGATATAATAAACAATGCAAAACGTGTAATTGCTGTTGGTACAACCTCAATGAGGACGCTTGAAAGTGCGGCAATGGACAACAGTAAACTTCCTGAGCCTCAAAGAAATCGCAGGGTTGCACCGATATGCCGCAGTACAGACATATTCATCACACCGGGGTATAAATTTGGTGCGGTTGATGTATTGCTGACAAATTTCCATTTACCAAAATCGACATTATTTATGCTAGTATCTGCGTTTGCAGGATTAGATGAAATGAAAAAAGCCTATGCACATGCTGTTGTGGAAAAGTATAGATTTTTTTCGTACGGAGATTGTTGCCTATTGTTCAAAAAGGAGACAGACCAATGAAGTTTGAGCCAAGCTTACATAAATTATCAAGTGGTTTAACTGTTATTCTGGATCCTATGGATTTAGAAACAATAAATTTTAAGGTGCACTTCAATACGGGATCTCGTGACGAGAAACCAAATGAATATGGTTTGACACATTTTTGTGAGCACATGTTATGTAAAGGAACACCGCGTTTTCCTGATAAGAAATCTATAGATGATTATTTTGATTATTATAGTGGTGCACGGAACGCATTGACGGGCGTATCTAAACTAGAGTTTTATGGCAGAATTCTTGCAGAAAATACGGATAAATTAATTGATTATATCGGTGACCAATTGCAAAATTCTTTATTTGACCCACAGAAATTAGAAATAGAACGTGATGTTGTGAAAGATGAATTACGTCGCGCGCTAGATAGTCCAATAAGACAGTTTGGTGACTTTATTTCTAAGAACTTGTTTGATTATGCTACCTTTTCATCTAGAAACTTGGGGACAGAAGAAACGCTTCAGTCTTTCAATCGCAAACAGGCGATGGATTTTATTTACGGTCGTATGTCTGCAAAAAATTGTATTATCTGTGCTTCCGGTAAAATAGAAAACAAAGATGCGTTATTGAAGTATATTGAAAAAACGTTTGCTTTTTTACCGACTTTTGATGTGCCAGAAAATAAAGAGATAAATTATACACCGGGCGTATTTCATAATTCTAAACCAGATAATAAGAATGTTCGGTTGAATATTTTATTTACCGATAAGTGTGGGAATAGATTTGAAGATAGGTACGAAAATCGCTGTGTAGCAAAATTCGAAACATATATTGCCAGAGAGCTGAATAAAATAATAAGGCATGAAAACGGTCTGGCATACGGTTTTGGTATGGTGGCATACGGTAATGAAGATTTTGATATAAATGGTTTCGCCACAGAAACGGCGTCCAAGAATATAGAAAAGTGTGTTGCGTTGATTGCGCATAACGCATTTCGTATTTATAACGAAAATAAGATAGCTGCAGATGATTTAGACAGGTTTAATCGCAAGAATAAATTAAAACAGGCAGACTTTTTAGAATCGTCAAGTAGTCGTTGCGATAAATTGATACAGTTTTACAGAGATTATGACCGTTTATACAATTTTTCTGAAGATATAAAACTATCAGAATCTGCAACGGTAGACGATGTTATAAAATATTCTCGGGGGTATTTTGATGGTCCTGTGTCTATTATTACCCAAGGGGAAGATTTCGATGCGGATTTAGGTGCCGTTTGGGCAGAAAACTTTAAATAAATATGGTGGTATAAATGTCGTTAAAGTTTAATTTGATTACAACTGATGGTATGGCAAGGCGTGGCGAGGTAGAGACGGCGCATGGAACATTTCAAACGCCGGCCTTTATGGCGGTGGGTACTGCTGCAACAGTTAAAGCACTGACTATGGATCAGGTGCGGGCAACTGGAACACAGGTAATATTAGGAAATACATATCATCTGATGATGCGCCCAGGTGGGGATTTGGTTGAAAAAATGGGTGGGCTTCATAAGTTTAGTGGGTGGACAGGGCCCATTTTAACAGACAGCGGTGGTTTCCAAGTTATGTCACTTTCTAATCTTGTAAAGATGAAGGAAGAGGGGGTAGAATTCACGTCTCATATTGACGGTGGAATAAAGCACTTTTTGCGACCAGAAGATTCCGTGCACATTCAACATCAATTGGATTCTAATATAACAATGGCGTTGGATGAATGCTTGCATTTACCAGCACCGCGCGAGCGTGTTGAACAGAACGTTGAAATGGTCGCGCGTTGGGCAAAGCGTAGTAAGGATGCGTTCATAGACAGACCTGGGTACGGAATATTTGGTATTGTCCAGGGGGCAGATTTTAAAGATTTGCGTATAAAATCAGCTAAGCAATTGACGGATATTGGTTTTGATGGTTATGCGGTTGGCGGTTTGGCAGTAGGTGAACCTCAGAATGTTATGTTTGATATGATAGCCACTACAACGCCATTATTGCCATCTGATAAGCCGCGTTATTTAATGGGTGTAGGAACCCCGCTTGACATATTGGGGGCGGTAGAACGTGGAATAGATATGTTTGATTGTGTAATGCCTACGCGTGCGGGTCGCACAGCTCAGGCATTTACTAGACATGGTACAATGAACATGAAAAACGCAAGATTTCGCGATGATCCAACGCCGCTAGATGATAAGTGTGGGTGCCCTGCATGTAAGCTATCTCGTGCTTATATTCACCACTTGGTAAAATGCAATGAGATACTGGGGGCTACATTGTTGACGCAGCATAATTTGTGGTTTTATCAGGATTTAATGCGTGATATTCGGACTGCGATAGAGCAGGGACGCTTTGCACAGTTTAAAAAAGACTTTATAGCAAAATATACAGGTGAAGAATAATGGATAATAAGAAGCAGAATAAAAAAAATCAGTTGTTGCCGGTGCAACTTACAAGAAATAACATTGCGTTTGAAAAAGTTTATCTAGATATAGATATTGATTTTACCGGTGTATACATATTCGTTTATACATTGCTTTGTTTAAAGTCAAACTATTTAGATTATCCGATAGTAGATGTTGCGGCGTTTAGAGATGTAAGAAAAGCATATGCATACGTTGATACCATTAACGAAATTATAGCTTTTCAAAAACGGAACAAAGATTATGAAAAAATCAGGGAAAAAATGTCCGAAAGCATTAAAAATTTTAAATATCGTAGGATCCTTTAAAATAAGATGGTGAAAGTGATGTTTAATAAGTTAAAAACGAATTTAGCAATAAAATGGTTGAATCAGAACATAGTTGCTCCTAAATGGTCTTTAAATTCGACCGATAAGTTGTATTTAGCCGTATCAAAGAAAAATACGGGAAAATTAACGTACGTTTATACGTTGGGCAACATGAAAACTTCTGGTAATCAATGGAATTTGAAGCCTACAATATCTGTAAGTACTTTTAATAAAAGAAAAGAAGCGGATATATTTTATAAAACGCTTTTGGCAATTATGGAACTTCAACATAAAAATCCTGGGGTTCAGGTTATGGTTTCGGCATATCAAAACGAGATAAAAAGCTTTAAAGAAAATACCCGTTAAAAATAGTTGCAATAAAAACGGGTATTTTATTACACTTTGAATATCATGAAAGGAGTTTAAAATGCCAAAAAAGAAAAAAGAAGTAGAAGTGATAGATATGGGTGGGGCAAAGACGGTAAAGAAAAAGACGTCTTTTGTCACATGGACCAAGCGTATATTTGCAATTGTCTCAATAATTTGGATTGCGCTGGTAATTTGGTCTCCGTTGTGGGTAAAGAATACTTATTCTCAGCCAATAAAAAAATCAATAGTTGTTTCAATGTTCTTTGACCTGCAAAGAAACATTGTTGAACAGTACGAAAAGCTGTTAGATGGAATAAAAGACGCGATTAATCTTGAAAAACCGGTTGCAGCAGCAATTGATACTGTTCGTATGGCTGAAGACGTTGTTGATAAAGTAACAGATACAACGGCGCAGGCAAAAGATGCAACTGCAAAAGCCGAAGAAACAACAGACAAGGTTCAGGATACTACAAACAAAGTACAAAAGTTAAGTGGGCTTGCAAGTAAGTTCGGTATAAATACTAGCGGCGTAGATAAGGCTCTAGATGAAGTTAATAAGGGCGTAGACAAAGCGAACGAGGGTATTGATAAAGCAAACACAGCAATTGCCAAAGTTGATGATACTGCTGCGCTGGTAAATGAAAAATTGGATAAAGTAGAAACTCAACTTACCAGCGTGTTACAGATTCAAATAGATGACATGATTGATGCCGCAGTAAAAAAGCAGCTTGATAAGAGTACTGGCGGGCTGGGTACAACATTATTGACAGATTATGGTATTGAACACGTATATCCATGGCGCCCATCGTCTTGGCCAGTTGCGACGAAGATATATGATGACTTGGCCCAATCCGATGTGACTGTAATAAACGTTATTACAGATACAGTTGATAAGTATTTTGGATACGTGGCATGGGGTTTGGTAATCGCAGTATGGGCACTAGGTTTGTTGATATGGGTATCTATGTTTAAGAAGACAAAGGCATTAATATCGCCATTTATTGTATGTCCTCGTTGTGGTCATACTTTCAGCGACAAGCGTACAGCTTATAGTTTATTGAAAGTTCTGCAACCATGGAAATGGTTATAAGGAGAAGGAGTAAAAAGAGCCCTGCGTAAAGTAGGGTTCTTTTTTTATATAAAAAAGGCTTGCAATTGATAAAAAGATATGTAAGAATATGTCGCGCAGTGCGAGCGTAGCTCAGTTGGCTAGAGCGCAACCTTGCCAAGGTTG
>DVNO01000029.1 GCA_018714345.1 Candidatus Enterousia avicola
TGGCATTGCAGCGCGGATTTTTCAGTGCATAACAGGCAAATGCGGTCAAGAGAGTTCAAGGCAAGTCCCGCAGTTGGGTTGCGGGTGGCCAATAATTCCCTATACATACGTTCATAATCAGGCCAGGTGATGCAACTGTCTTTGTATCCTGTCAATATTTCTGTGGTTGGCGCAAATTCAGGATGGTATTCGTAACGCGCGCCCAATACCGTGGCCAGATTTTCACCACTGTAAAACGGAACGTACGCGCTGGCGCGCCACAGGCGCACGTCCCACACGGCGCGCACGCGAACTGCATTCAACACATCCATAAACGCGTCTGGGCTTTTACCGCTGAAACCAATTGTAAAAATCTTTGTCATATCAGTACAAAAATAGCCCGTTTAACATCAAATAGCAATGATTTTCCTGCATCAGGAACTTTCGCGCCAAACCTATGCGACAATGGGCATATTGGCATGTGGTACCGGCATTTGATTTAACACAAGCGGTTGGTATATGGGAACATGCAACGTCTGTAAATGGCAAGGGGCAAAATAGTACTGATGATGATATGCTGGCACTTGCCACCAAGGTCGGTATCCCAGAACGCCACGCAAATGAAATTATTGCAGAAGTAAGAAGCAGTCTGGATAAGATAAAGTCATAATAATTACATGCAAGGTATGGGTAATTATAGCTTTTGTGACAGTTTGCTTCTAAAAAATCTATAATAAGCAATCGTAACAATAAAATTTAAAGCTGTCGTGCACCACATTGCTGTTAGTAGTGAAAAATGGTCCGCAATTGTTCCGAATATTAGCAATAAAATACCACCGGCTATAGATGATAGTAGTGATTGTATGTTTTGCATAGTTGCGCGTTGCTCGTCCGAAAAGTTTTCTTGTAATAGTGCGTTATATGCTGTGTGGTTAAAACCATAAAATAAATTTGTGGCAGAGTTTATAAACGGTGTTGCAATACCATTTAATAATAAACCTACAGAATTAAAAACAAAAGAACCTGCGTTTGAAAAAATAAGCGTTTTTAAGAAACCAATTTTATTTGCAAATGCAGCCATATAAAAACCGATTGCGCCTGTAAATTGTCTAAACAATCGTGCCAAGGGTATTAAAGAAGATGGTATTAATGATGAAAAATATACACCTTCCATATTATATGCGGTTTGACTTTGTAACATGTTTATACCGATTAGTGTACGAAGTTTTTTATCTTTCCATATTTGTTTACACGAAGACAATAAAAGACCGAAAGATGATTTGTCTGATTTTTGTCTTGTAATTGGTTCGTATAAAAACAAAGACGATATAAAGAATAAGAAACCAAACAGAACGGTAGTCCAAGCAAGAACTTTTATGTCAAACAAAAACATTGTGCCGACGGCAATTAATGCACCGAAAATTGCCCCAACTTGTTCCCAGAACATTATTCGTGAAAACACAACAGAAAATTTACTTTGCTTTCTGCAGTCTGACAGTGTTTCATATATAAGCGCTTCTTTCGTTCCAGAATTTAAAGAACCAGCAAGGCCACCGATAACACTTGCGAAAATCAGGATAGCTGTTCCATATAATGATACGCTGCCGGATAATGCGGTAAAAAAGTAAGAAATAAACCATAAAAACGCGCTTAGTCTTAAATTCAATATTCGGCTATATTTATCAGATAAAACTCCTGTTGGAATCTCTAGAAGTGCTTGGGAAATTGTTTGTATGGCAAACATCATAGCCGCAGTTGTATAAGAACCTGTTACTTGATAAAACCAAACCACCGCCAGTATCGACATAGGATACAGCGCGTCAATGAATGAAAAAATTTTTAACGCCAATATGTTATGGCGCGCATGACAAGAAGTCATGTTTAAACCTTTTATTAAATTTGTATATGGATTTTACAGAGATTAAATAGTTAAAGCCCGGCGGTAAAGGCGTTTAAAATCTGCTTCAGTAATAGCATACAATTTAATTTTGTTGTTTGCAATCATATATTTATGATAAATATATTATATAAATATAAAGGTTATATAATGATTAAAGACAAAAGTTTTTCTGCTTATATTTTACCTGTTCGCTCCGACGGTCGTGTGGCTTTATTACAGTATGGGGAAAATGGTTTTGGCACAATTGGTGGACGCTTAGATGGCGGCGAAGATTTTATTACGGCTTTGAAACGCGAATTAACCGAAGAATTGGGCGGCACAACTGCAGGCCTGGCGTATGTTGCAGTTGCTGTACCTGTACCATATTCTTTTAAACACCCCAATATAGCGCGTGCGGAAAAGCGTGGTGCATGGAATGAGGAACATCATTTCTTTATTGCAAAAATGCCGAACAATACGGATTTGACATTTCGTGAAAACAGACCAGAGAAAATATCTGTTGTATGGATAGAACCAAAAGAGCTCTTAAATCCAACCATCACACCATTTGAAGATATGCGACAGTATTATGAGCAGTATATTATACCGCTTTTACAGTTCCGATAAACTCATCTGTTTTGTATTTAACATTTGGTTCAAATTGCGTGCGGTTACCTTGGTTAAATACATAATATGGTCGGGTACCGATTACTTCGACCGTGTCGCCATTTATATATAAACTGTCTTCTTCGGGCAGGGCAATCACAGGTTCTTTGTGTGAATATTCAGTCAAAAAATCTGTTGCCAGCTGTGTGCGTTCTGCATTTTTATTTGTATAGTGTGCCGCCAAAGAAAAGCCAAATGCAGAATTAAAGCTGCTGGTATCTTTCAGTTCTACTAAATTTGGGTCTGCATATAGACAAGCATTTATATCTTTTCCGAATATAATTGCACCAGCACTGCAGCCATAAACCAAACCGTTATTGTTTATGTGTTCTTGAATTTTGTTGAACGCGCCAGATTCTTTTAGTTCTTTTAATAACTTAAATGTATTTCCGCCACCAATAAAAATAGCCGCATAATCAGATAAGTTTTTATGACTAACTTCAGATAAGGATTCAACTGTATCAATTTCACCGTGTTTTATATCTTTGAATTCGCCAAGCAACCAAGTTTTACAAGTGATATAACCTGCAGGGTCACGGTCGCGCGCCTGTGGAATATACAGAATAGGTTTGTGAGGTTCTATTAAGCTTTCAAAGATTTTGTTTGGTACGACAGTTTTTTCTGCCCAACCGCCACCACATAATATAAGTTTCATTTATATTCCTTTAACTCCGAATATGTTTGTCCGTTTGCAATTGCGTTTAATACTTGTCTGGTTGTTGAAACAACGTTTTTTGTGTTGTTTACTTCATCCAGCGTCATATAACGCATCTCAACACACTTATCGCCTTCGCAGTTTCTGATTGTGCCAGTAAATTTCTTTACAGTGAAAAAGAAATCAAAACTTTCAGTTTTACTTGCCAAATTGCTGATGATATGTGAAAACTCGATGTCTTCGGGCAATATATCAATATCCAGTTCTTCTTTTGCTTCACGAATTGCAGCGGCCAGGGCTGTTTCGCCTTGCTCAATATGACCAGCAGGCATTACCCACCAACCGCCACCATAACTGAAAAAGCCATCGTTACGAAAGAACAATAACGTCTTGTCGCCGTCCTTGATAATCAGGTTTATTACACCTTTGAATTTTGCACGTTCTACCATTTTTTATCCATTTGGTAATTACATATTAAATGTATATTCTTGAAACAAAAAACTCAACAATAATAATAGACATATTTTTATAATTTGACACTTGGGTATTTCTTGATAAAATAAAGGTGTGTATATAACAAAGGTTCGCCAATGAGTCGTATGTAAACTTATTTTTTCTATCAAGTGCCCGAAATATTCGGGGCAGTTAAAGTTTACATAAAAGGCAATCTTATGAAGTTGATTTCTTTATTAAATATTAGTTTTGCATATTCGGGCACGGACGATTTATTTACAGATTTATCGTATTCATTTAGTGTAGATAAGAAAGTCGCCATTATCGGAGATAATGGAGTAGGAAAAACTACATTGCTAAAAATTATATCTGGAGATTTATTGCCAGATTCTGGGCGTGTGGTACGCAGTGCAACTTGTCAATTACTAAATCAAATAAATACAGATTCTACAAAAAGTGGCGGTCAAAGTCAGCAACAGGCTTTGAATCAAGTTTTTGATTCAGGAGCAGATGTTTTGTTGCTTGATGAACCGACTAATAATTTGGACGCGACGGCTAGAAAAGATTTTTTTAATAAATTATTTTCTTATTGTGGTGGTGCTGTTATCGTGTCGCATGACAGGGAACTGCTGAATCAAATGGACACGCTGTTGGAATTGCATAATGGCAAATTGTCTGTATTTGGTGGTAATTATGATTTTTATGTCGCGCAAAAAAGGCAAATGCAAGAAAGCATAGAAGCAAAATATACAGATGCTCAGAAAGAAATCGCAAGATTAAATGCAACAATTGCAAAGGCTCAAAATACGCGTCAACATCATGAAGCAAAACAGAAAAAAGATATGGCCAATAAGGCAAATGGATCAAGGATAGATGCGAATGCACTTAAAGGTAAAAGTCAAGAAACCGAGGCAAAACGCAGGAATTTGATTCAAACAAAATTAAACAAGCAAATAGAATATGTTGCCGAATTGTCAGCACAGCTGCGTGATGACACAATAAAGATTCCGCTACCAAATGCAAAGGTTTATGATAAAGAAATCGTCAGATTAGAAAATGTTTGCTTTGCTTACGGTGAAAAAAGTGTTTTGTCAGATTTTAGTTTTACAATGCGTACAGGTGAACGTGTCAGAATAATCGGTAATAACGGGGCAGGTAAAACAACAGTGTTAAAATTGATAAGCGGGATCTTACAGCCGTCAGCAGGTTATATAAAAGTATCAGGGAAGGTCGCTTACTTAAATCAAGATTTGTCCTTATTGAATCCTAATAAAAGTGTTGTTGAAAACATTTCAAATTATGCGGACATTTTATTACACGATGCACATGTGATTGCGGCAAATTTTGGTTTTCGTGGCGATACGTCCAAGAAGAAAGTTGGTGTTTTATCAGGTGGCGAATTATTAAAAGCGACGTTAGCAGCCGTTATTGGCAGTAAAAATCAGCCTGATTTATTGATATTAGACGAGCCAACTAATAACTTGGATATAAAAAGCACACTGATTTTAGAAGATGCTTTGAATCAGTATAGCGGTGCAATCTTAATTGTTTCACATGATGAAATGTTTATAAATAACTTGCACATAGACAGATTTGTAAATATGTAGGAATAAAGTTCCAATTTTATATTGTTATAAAGTGAAAAACATTTCCCTTGTCTATGGGTTTATAAAAGTGTTACTGTGCAATACAGGCATTTGCTGTAAGGAGAATGTATGTTAAAACTATTGCGACATTTAACTTTTAAAGAAATGTTGCTTATACTTATTTGTTTGGTATTGATAGTCGTTCAAGTTTGGTTAAGCCTTACATTGCCGGACTATATGGCACTGATAACTAGATTGGTTCAGACCAAGGCAAATGCAATGCATGATATCTTGCGGGCAGGATCTATGATGATGCTGTTCACGGTTGCGATATTTGCTATAACTTTCATTACTGGATTCTTTGTTGCAAAAACTTCATCTGGTCTGGCAATGCGTTTAAGAGAAAAGGTGTTTAAAAAGACGCTAAGCTTTTCTATGCATGGAATTAATAAATTCTCTACATCCAGTTTAATAACGCGCTCTACTAACGATATAAATCAAATTCAAATGTTTTTTATGATGGCACTAAAAATAGGAATCAGGGCACCAATCATGGCGATTTGGGCCGTCATAAAAATGTACGGGAAAAGCTGGGAATGGACTGCGGTAACGGGTGTCTTTGTTGTTTTGTTACTGGCAATGATTGGTACGATATACGCGTTGACCATACCAAAGTTTACAATAATACAAAAACTTACAGATAGTTTAAACAGGGTCACGCGTGAGAATTTGAATGGTATAAGAGTTGTTCATGCATATAACGCAGAAAAATATCAGGAAAAGAAATTTGGCAGGACGAATGATGAATTAACAAAGACCAGCCTTTTTACGCATAGATTAATGTCTTTTGCAGAACCAGGAATGCAATTCTTGCTGATGGGACTTGTGTTGTCTATTTATTGGGTTGGAACATACATAATAAATTCGGCCCCAGACGCGGCAAGGTTAAACTTATTTTCTGATATGATAGTTTTTTCTTCATATGCGACGCAGGTTATTGCTTCGTTTATGATATTAACTATGATTTTATTGTTCTTTTCACGTGCAACGGTTTCTGCAAAACGTATAAATGAAGTTTTAGAATCGCCAATAGATATAGTTGATGGGATTATAAATTCATCAGATAAAAGAAAGAAAGGTTGCATAGAATTCAAAAACGTTTGTTTTAGATATCCAGACGCCATATCTGATACACTGCATAATATCAATTTTACGGCAAATGCCGGTGAAACAGTTGCAATTATTGGTGCTACGGGTAGTGGGAAAAGTACACTAGTTAATTTAATTCCACGATTTTACGATGTGCGAACAGGTGAAGTACTTGTAGATGGGGTAAATGTAAAAGATTACAATCAAAAAAAACTGCGGAATAAATTGGGGTATGTATCTCAAAAAGCAATCATATTCCGCGGAACGGTGACATCGAATGTTGCGTATGGTGAAAATGGGAATCCCAAACCAACAAAATATAAAATAAAACGGGCTGTAAAAATAGCACAGGCACAACGGTTCGTGGAAAGAATGAACAAAAAGTATAAAGCAGAGATTGCTCAGCGTGGTTCAAATCTTTCTGGGGGGCAAAAGCAAAGATTATCCATTGCACGTTCCATATGTCGGGACCCTGAAATATATATTTTCGATGATTCTTTTTCAGCACTGGATAATAAAACGGATTTGGCATTGCGAAAGGCGTTGAAGAAAGATATTAAGAATTCAACATTTTTAATAGTTGCCCAACGTGTAGGTACGATAATAAATGCTGATAAAATATTGGTTCTGGATAATGGTAAAATAGTAGCGCAGGGCAAGCATAAAGATTTAATGAAATCATGCCAGATTTATATAGAAATAGCAAAATCTCAACTTGGTAAAGGGAGATAAACAAAATGTCGGACTCGATACTTGGCGGTAAAAAATTATCAAAAGATAAAGCTGAACATTTTTGGAAAACGCTTAAACAACTGGGTGTTTATTGCAGAAAGCATTGGTGGGCTATTTTTGGTGCGGTGTTTTTTTCAATTGTCGGAACACTAATGATGGTAATTGCACCAGAAAAGCTAAAAGACATAACAAATTTAATTTCGGATGGATTGTATTCCGGTATAGATATAAAAGCTATTGGTAAGTTATCTTTCTTGGTTGCATTTTTATACTTATTTAGCTTTATTTTTAACTTAGTTAAAGGTTTGATTTTAGCGGGTGTTGCGGCGCGCGTTTCTCGTTCTTTAAGACGAGATATTTCTATAAAAATAAATGATTTGCCAATAAGTTATTTTAATTCCAGCAGCACTGGAGACACTATGTCGCGTGTAACAAACGATGTTGATATAGTCTCACAGGTATTGGGGCAAAGTTTTGGCGAGTTTATAACACATCTTGTAATGTTCTTTGGTTCTTTATTTATGATGTTTTATACAAATTTGATAATGACAGTGTCTGCAATTATATCGACAATAATAGGTTTAGTTTTAATGACGCTGATTTTGTCGCGGTCACAAAAATACTTTATAAGACAGCAACAAGAGCTTGGAAACTTAAATGGCTATATCGAAGAGCGCTATGCTGGTCTGATGGTCGTAAAGGCGTATAATGCAGAAACTCAGTCTTATAAAGAATTTGATAAGATGAACAAAAGTTTATACAACAGCGCATGGAAAAGTCAGTTCATTTCAGGTCTGACACATCCGCTAATGAATTTAGTCGGTAATTTAGGCTATGTTACTGTTTGTGTTGTTGGTGCGGTACTGGTGTGGCAGGGAAGCATATCATTTGGTGTAATTGTTGCATTCATTTTATATGTAGATTTATTTACAGATGCGGCATCTCAGTTTTCTTCTTTGTTGTCCAACTTACAATCTGCGGCTGCGGCAAGTGAAAGAGTTTTTGAGTTTTTAAACTTACCAGAAGTTGTTGATAAATGCAGCAAAGTAATTCCTATAAACAAGGTAAAAGGCAATGTAGTTTTTGATCACGTTTATTTTGGTTATGAACCGAATGAAACGATAATAAAAAATTTTTCTGTAAATGTAAAAGCAGGACAAAAAATAGCTATTGTTGGTCCTACTGGTGCGGGTAAGACTACGTTGGTTAATTTATTGATGCGTTTTTATGACGTTAATAGTGGTCAGATATTAATAGATGGAATTCCAGTTACCGATTTGTGCAGGAAAAATGTACGTGCTATGTTTTGTATGGTTTTGCAGGACACGTGGCTGTTTGAAGGTAGCCTAAAAGAGAATATAATATATGACAAACGCGGTGTTACGGACGAACAGGTTATTAAAGCATGCAAAGCTGTTGGATTGCACGAGTTCATAAAAACTCTGCCACATGGATATAATACGATATTGGATGATAAGACAACTTTATCGGCAGGGCAAAAACAACTATTAACGATTGCGCGTGCAATGATTCAAAATGCGCCAATGTTGATATTGGACGAAGCAACAAGTTCTGTTGACACAAGAACGGAAATATTAATTCAACAGGCAATGGACAAATTGATGGTTGGCAGGACCAGTTTTATAATTGCCCACAGGTTATCGACTATTCAAAACGCAGACTTAATTCTTGTCTTGAAAGATGGTGACATAGTAGAAAGTGGTACTCATAAAGCATTGATGAAGAAAAAAGGTTTTTACGCAGAATTATATAATAGTCAATTTGATAATAATTTTTGATAAATTTACAAAGTCGTTGCAGCGATATCATATTAGTAATTGACGATGATATAAAGGAATTGTATAGTCTCATTTGCTATGACAGATTTAAAAACTAATGTTATGAGAATACTTGAATCTCACAAGATACCATATGTGGCATATTCTTATGTCGGCACTGGTGCTATAAATGGGGAAGAAGTTGCAATTGCTTTGAAACAAAATCCATTACAGGTATTCAAGACATTAGTTACGGTTGCTAAATCTGGCCAGCATTACGTTTTTATGATACCCGTAAATCACGAATTAGATTTAAAAAAAGCCGCAACGGCTGTTGGTGAAAAAGCTATAGACATGCTAAAAATGCGCGATTTGTTGGGGCTAACAGGATATGTTCATGGTGGCTGTAGTCCAATTGGGATGAAGAAGCAATTTAAAACGGTTGTAGATTTAACTGCTAAAAATTTTGACACAATAATATTTAGCGCAGGTCGCATTGGTTATCAGGTTGAAGTATCGCCAACAAATCTTGAGAAAGTAGTACCACTAATTTATTATGACCTTTGTGTCAAATAAAGAATTAAGCATTTTCGCCGGCAATTTTTCCACTTGCCCATGCCCAATGTAGATTAAAACCACCTAAATCACCCGCTATGTCAAGAACTTCGCCAGTAAAAAACAATCCTGGACACAATTGAGATTCCATTGTTTTCGAGGATATTTTTGTGGTATCTATCCCGCCACGTACAACCTCGGCACTTTGTAAACCGTGTAGTTTTATATCTCGATTACTGATAGTTACTTTTGTTACACGATTAGATAACTCTAACAACTCTTTGTCTTTATAATCTGCTATATTTTTTGTCTCGGGACTTAGCCATTTTGCAAGTCGGTTTGGAAGAAATTCCGACAATATACCATAGGTACTTTTCTTTCCATTTTTTGTTTTTGCATCTTTAAAAATTTCATATAAGTTCACATTCGGTGTCATGTTTATAATAATGTCGTTAAAATCTCTTACGGTTGCCCTATATATTGCTGGCCCGCCCAAACCAAAATGAGTAAAAAGCATAAAGTCTTCTATGCTTTCTTTATTTAAAGAAATTTGTACCTTTATTGATATACCAGATAGGCAAGATGGAAAGTAATTTGTAGATATAGCACAAAGAGCAGGGCGAATAGGTATTATCTTATGACCAAATTGTTTAGCAATTTTGTAACCTATGTCTGAAACACCTAGTGCTGGGAAAGATACCCCGCCAGTTGCGACTATTACGGACTTAGATGAGAATTCTTCACCGTTTGTTAGTATTTTAAAGACATCGTTAATCTTTAAAACCTTTACTACTGTGGTAGATAGGTGTATATCTGCATTTTTTACATCGAACAATAGAGCATCAACAACAGAAGCTGCTCCTGTGGCACAGAAATATTGGCCTTCTGTTTTTTCTTCCCAGCTTATATCGTGGTCTTGCGCCCAATTAATAATCTCTGTAAAAGGAACTTTAGTGATAGCACTTCGTACAAAATCAACATTGTTTCCGAAATACCGTTTTACAGAAACCGCCGCATTTGTAAAATTACATCTGCCACCACCAGATGCAAGTACTTTTCGTGCAGGTTTATCCCCACTTTCTAAAATCGCGACGCTTTTACCTGTTTTTAAAGCTGCAGATGCAGCCATTAAACCAGATGCGCCGGCACCAATTATAATCACATCATATTTTTTCATTGTGTTGATATTATAACATATTGATACATATAATCAAAACGCTCTGAAATACAGAGCGTTTTAACTTACCACATTGTATAGCCTTCGTTACATGTATGAACACACCTCTCTCTACTTTCGTCCCATACCATGCTGCCTGTCTCATCTGAATATTCTTCCAACGGGCATATTGGTACGCATTCATTATACTCTAGATTATACAATTCCCCTTGATACATGCAGCTGGCGATTTCGCAACCCTGCACATAACTACTTACAGCTAGTTTGCCAAGCACACTGTACTTGTTCTTGCACTCACCACATTGTTGATTAGGTTCGTTGCTTTCAGATGGATCGTTGGTATAACCTGGCGCACAAGATGTGGCAACACAATCACCCCATTTTTTGCTGCGATCGTCCCATTCTTTAAAGCCTGTGCCATTTTCTACATTACATGGTTGTACATCAGACACGCATGCATTTGAAGCAACATGATAACCGTAGTCACATTCTTTTATTGTACATGGACCAAAGGAATTATTTTTATAATCCCATTCTCTTTCTGCGAGTATAGCATTTGGTGCAGTACAACTTTGAACATCTGGTTCACATCTGTCACCAACTGGGTGGAAGCCAGACACACATTCTTTAATTTGGCAAATCCCACCATCCTTGTAAGATATAGCGTTTTCACGATTGCATTCTACGCATCTTCTGTTCTTCATTTCGTAACCAACCTTACATGATGTTTCTACGCAGACGTCATCAATTATATCACAAGGATTGCCATCGTTAGAAATACCTGTTTTATACGAGCATTCTGTTGCGAAATACTCTTTGTCATTTTCTGGCATGGCGGTACCATTTTCAACTGACTTATTCTCGCATACCGTATAGCAATCAGTTTCTTTCGAAGCGCCTGGTTCGGACAAGTTCCATATACCAATGCAGGCTTTTAGACTTTCTGGGTCAGCAGAACCAGTGTCTGTTTGGAAATAACCACCAGGACAATAATAGTTTTCTATACACTGCTCGCAAAGCGTGCCTGTTCCTGTATAATAAGTCCCCGGTTCACAATACACTACTCCTGTAGACCACTGGGCGTATATAGTAGTCGGATTGATTGTGGTAAACTCTAGAACCTCAGTAGAAGTTAAGAAATTTCCTTCTGGCGAGATTAGCTGGGTTCCAGATGTCTTTTCACTATAAAAGCCGTTAAATACGTACCCATCCTTTTCAGGAACGTTGGTAAGATTAGTTATGCCCGTTGTCGCAGCACTGTTGCTAAACCAACCGTTGTCATATTTCAAATATACTGTCTCAGGCGCAGCACTTAAATCCGCATTGACAGAATCAAGCCGCACTTCGTATATATTCGGTGTCCACACCGCATACAACGTAGTGTCGGTTCCTGTCGAAGATATATTCGTTGACGTGTTCTGACCAGCGTAGTAGCATGGAGCCGTTCCATCTGCATCCGCGCACCATTTGTCTTGGGCCGTATAACCTAATTTAACTAAATCGTCGACAGATGGTAATTCACATATTCCACTATCAAACACACAGGTTATGCTAGATGGTGTAGTTCCTGAGCCGCCATTCTTATCCAGAGTAATTGTGTACTCGTTTGCATCACAAGACGGTGACTCAGAATTATTATTAATTACCGAGTAGCCAGTCTCACATGACACATTGAAAGAACAGGCATCATAAGAATCTGCACTTACTGCATATACAGTATCTGATTCTGCGACAATCTCGGTAGAATGCAACACGTCTGTGTCACATGTTTTATAGCAGTCAGTATAATTAGATGCCAGCTCATCAGAACCAACCGGTTTTCCAGCAGGGTCGGCAGGACAAGCGACTCTGTCTGTTCTTCCCACAGGACTATAAAACCCGCTAGTTACACTGATGCAGCCGAAATCACCCTCTTGCTCATACCAATAACCACCATCGCACGAGGAAACGTTTATAATGCTACAACCTGTATAATCTGTTGTGTTTAATTGGTATAAACATTTAGCCGTTGCAACCCCGTTTGAGAAACCTTCATAATCATCGAAGATTTTATAACATTGTGTTATTTCTGTTGAGCCAATTTCAGACGTTCCGCCATCAGGGCATGCAACAGGCGTTGGGCTTTCTGGTGGGCAGTAGAAACCAGAAGGACAATTACCGGTATCACCCCACACACAACTTGGCGATGTGCTTGGACTATTTTGTGGCACATAGTTTTCATCGCACTCTGCGCGATACAAACATGCGGCATATTCCTGACCATCGTAATAAGCTGAACCCTCTGATATTCCTTGCCCGTTTTGAATGTCCAATGTTGGGGAACACGGCTTATAGCACTCAAGATTTGTCGTAGCACCTGGTGTGCTTGTCCCGCCACTTGGGCAATCTAGTGCACAAGCTGCACTTCCAATATTAGCGTTCCCTTCGCCCGAGCAGAATTTCCCAGCAGGACATGTTACGTGCTCTGTGCCATCGTAATATTTACCAGGCTGACACGGTGTAGTTTGCTGAGACCAACATGCGTAAAGAGTTGTTGCTTCTGTAAAAGCTTTTTGTGTAAAGCCGTCTACGCAAGCTTCTGATTCACCCCATCCTGTAAATGCATAACCAAAGCGTTCTAAGCCACTAGCTGGTAGGTTGCACAATACACCATGTTTACATGTTTGGGTTGCATCGTTTGTGCCCGTTGAACCGTTTATAGTACCTGTTCCACCATTCTTTTTAAGTGTGATGGTATAACTTACAGGTTCGCACTCAGTTCCATCATTAGAAAGTTGATAGCCAGAGTTACATGTAAAACTATCTGTTCCACCGGCACAAGTTGCATTCGCAACACAAGTCGCACAAGTCCCGTTCGATAGATACGTACCTGTCGCACATGATGTCGCCTTACATGAGTTTGTGCCACCTTTAGTTATAGTCCCCGTAACCGCCGTAGCATTACTTACGTCACTTGTAGTACAGTCACGATAACACAAACCAGCCGTTTCGTTGCGACAAACATTATAACTTCCCAAGTTAAATACTAATTCTTCACTGCAAGAAACATCACAAGATGAACAGCCAGAACCGTTAGGATATTGGTTAGATTGACAGCTGCAAGTGCCGGCACCCGTAGGATTATTAGGACAGGCTGTCCATTGAGCCGTCAAAACTGTGTTACCAACAGTAGTATAGGTATAGTCTGTGCTTGCCCTCGGATATGAACCACCCCAACTTGAGAAGTTATAACCTGGACGTGTAAATAATGTCGCGGCTTTTGTCGTAAATTTGGCGTTATATGTAACACTTTGTGTCGCATCTGCTCCAACACCGCCACCATTCTTATAGGTAACTGTATATTCAGCAGGTTCACATGCAGTGCCATCTTCATTCTTTTCATAACCAGGGTTGCATGTAAACGATAGCGAGCAACTTACGGGTGAAGCGTTACAAAAAGTACTTACCGAAGAATAATATTCTCTACCTGTTGATGTTTCCTGTCCATGCGTACAAGAAGCGTTTGCTGGGCATTCTTGTTGTGTACAAGAAACAGTACAGTTCTTATAACATCTTGTGTTGCCGCCTTCGTTACCAGGATCTGACAATGTAAACGTTCCATCACCAACAGTACTACATGCAGGACAATATGTGCCATCCCCATCGTAATAGTTTGCATCTGCTTTTACAGCGTTTGGCCTTTTCGTACAGGTGCCAGGCTCGCAATCCTTAGTTATTACCTTGCTATAATTTTGTTCATAATAACAGGTTGGTGGTTGACAATCATTCCATTCTGTGACTTCTGTACAATTTTCTGGAACTTCTCCTTCCACCTGAGTGCCAGTTTTTAAGAATCTGCCAACGCAATCACCCAAAATAGCTGCAGGCGCACCATCTCTATAATTTTCAGGACATATTTTCTGATCACTTGCTTGACCATAATATACAGTATGGGCGGTTCTATAGTATCCCCTGTCAACTGGAACGCATACCCCGCTAGCAACACTAGTACATTTTCCGCCATCTTCGCCAGACAGGCACGTGCCACCTGCTACATCGACATAAGTACCACCATCGCAGTGTGTCGCGCATTCACTCTGAGAACCCGCCGTTGCGGAACCATCATCATAAGTGTCGGGACATGTATAGCGGGTACTTATTGAACCTTGTGACACGGTATGAGTACCTCTCCAAAACCCCTTGCCGACATTCGAACATGCCGCTCTAGAAGCCGCAACATAGGTCCCTGCTGCACATGTGAGCTTACAAGAAGATTCATTTGCATGATTTGAGGCCAGGGTTCCGCTGTTTCCATAACCATTCACTGTGTAACAAGAAGTGCAAGATGACGCACCTGCGCTAGAATAAGTATTATCGCCACAAACACTGCACTCATGAACAACACCACCAATACTATAAGTTCCTGCAGAACACGGAGAACAAATAGCGCCAACATCAGGATTATCAATATCGACGTAAGCACCTCCTTTCGCCTGAACAGCATCTATTTGCAAATAGCTTCCCCATCCCCACGTTGTTGCAGAATTCGCGTACACTCGAATTCTACCAGCGGTACAGTATTTGTAAGGCGCCATATTTGTTTCCTGATAACATTGGGTATAGCTTGTCCACCCTGTCCCTCTTGTATATCTAGTCCATGAAGCTGTTTCCGATGGGCAATTATATTTTACACCACCGGTACAATAAACCGCGCCAGAACACTGAGACTGACCTGTACGTGTTGTAGATGTACCACCAGTTGAATAGTAGCCAGCATCTACCTCATATCTACCCTGATTTTTTGTGGATTGATCAAATTCTTCGTCGCCAGGACAATAAAAATTATCACCCCCGCATTGTGTGCAAGACGTTGAGTTAGCAGGCAAATAATACCCCGGGCTGCATGTGATTTTCTTTTTACTAGGGCATGCCGCACCACCAGAACAATCATACCCAGTAGGACATTTTATACATGTATTCCCAGTAGCTGGAGAGCTAACAACCTGATGCCCGTTCCAGTTCGCGGAATCTGTACCACAATCCGATAAATAATAACCACTAGTGCACGATATATATTTCTTATACTCAGGGCAATTATAGCCAGCAGAGAACGCATTACTTGTAAATATTACAACAAATAAAAACGCAAAAAACCTTAGAAAACGAAGACTTTTTCCCATACTTTCCTCTCTTTTATATCTCATTCTAGAAAAAATTGCATATTCCGTGCAAGAGAAAAAAATAAGAAACAACAAATAGGGAAAAATAAAACGCACAACTTGGTGTGCGTTTCAAATAAGTGGTGGGTTAGGTAGGACTTGAACCCACGACCAAAGCGTTATGAGCGCTCCGCTCTAACCAACTGAGCTACTAACCCACGCCCGCAATTATATACCTTTTTGAATTTGTTGCAAGTACTTTTTATTAAAAACTTTATTTTTATTTGAGCTTATGTAAATATAAGAGAATAAAAATGACGGAATTAGTGAAAATTTTAAGTGACGTTCAAATGAAAGCGTTTAATACTATTGAGCGCACACATTCTAATTTGTTGATTCTTGGTCAGGCTGGTACAGGTAAATCTACTTTTATTAATTATTTAAAAAGTGCCTCAAAAAAGAGAATAATCTGTGCGTGCCCAACAGCTGTTTCTGCTTTAAATGTTGGTGGGCAGACCATTCATTCGCTTTTTCAAATTCAGCCTCGTGATTTCATAATGCCAGAATTATTAAAATTAAAGGCAAAACCAAGAAATATATTAAACGCAGCGGACGTTCTTGTAATTGACGAGATTTCTATGGTGGCGCCAGATTTACTAGATGCTATTGATATATTAGCACGGGCCGCCAGACATAATAATGCGCCGTTTGGGGGATTGCAGGTAGTTGCAATAGGGGATTTGTTTCAACTACCACCGGTAATTACAAGAGACGCGATGGATTATTACAAAACTTCGTATGGTTACGAGAATGCATATTTCTTTGATAGTAATGTATATAAACGAGCTGATTTTATAAGATATGATTTCGACTTAGTTTATAGACAAAATGACGTAATGTTATTGGATAACCTAAAAAAACTTCGTAAAAATGATTTAAACATTTTGAGTTTTTTTAACGAATGCAAAATTGATGATCCAGAACGATTGAAAAATGCAGTCCTTATTACGCCATTCAGAGCTGTTGCCGAAAGGATAAATGCGACAAGATTATCTGAAATTAATGCCCCAGAAATAGTTTATACAGGGGAATTGAATGGTACTTTTCAAGAGCGAGATGTCCCTGCACCTATGAATCTAACATTAAAGATTGGTGCATTAGTTGTTTTTGTAAAGAATGGTGACAAATGGCATAACGGTTCAACTGGAATAGTTCGTAATCTGGGGGCTAAAGACATAACTGTAGAATTGTTAAATAAAAATCGTGATGTAGTAATAGTTAAACCAGAAACATGGCAAAAGATAGAGTATATCAGGGACGAGAACGATAGGTTGCAAGAGCATGAAGTAGGAAGTTTCAAACAATTCCCTTTAAATCTTGGTTATGCGATGACTATTCATAAAGCACAAGGGAAAACACTTGATAGTGTCATAGTTGATATTTCTCGTGGGGCATTTGCGCATGGGCAAACATATGTTGCCTTGTCTCGTACACGAAACGCATCTGATATGCATATAAGCGTTCCCCTGCGTCCACGTGATATTATTTTTGATAGTCGTGTTTTAGATTTTGTTGACGCAAATCACGAAGCATAATTTTATAGAGTCTTTCCCCGTTCTCCTTCAATTCATCAAAATCAACACCATCACCATCTGTTAGTTCTTTTACAGAGTTGATAGCTTGGTCTTGTTGTGATTTTTTTACTGCACGGATAATGGCATTCCTTTCCGCATTTAGTATAACTTTACCGTCTGATGTTAGCGGAGAAATTTTTCTTTCGCCTTCTGTTAAACCAGAATTCAGATGTTCCTTGAACGGCTGTTCTTGCAAATGACCTGCAACAAAAAGATTGCCCGCGGGCTTATCAAAAAAGCAGGGCACAATATCAGCAGAATTTTCATACAACCATTCAGCAAATAAATTACTGTGGTCCTGCATCATAGTATCTTCTGCAGAGGCAAACGATAAAGTTGTAACTTTCTGGTTTGTTAATGGCGCTGTTGGGCTGTGTTGTATTACAAGCACCTCGCTTTGGATTTTATTTGCTTCTTCTTTATTGTAGCCTAGCGAAATTAGTGTGGTATACATATAATTTGCAATCTGCCAAATAGAAGAGGCGCCATGACAATTAGCATAAAATCGTAGTTTCCTTATAAAACGAACCGCCTGTTCAACAGGCAACCGTTTGCCTTGTTTATCTCTAATTCTTGGTAAAATCAATATATCAAATAATTGTTTTATGTAATTCGGAAGCGGTTCGTTTTTACGCATTTTATTTAATAAAGAGATCTGTTCGTCAGTCAATGAAGCGTTTGACAAGCGTCTGCCCGCCATACGGAATTGGTCTGTACGCTCAAGTTTTGCATTCCTAGAACCAAAATCATAAACGACAGCGTAGACGTTAACATCATATATTTCGTTTTCGTGCAAAAGATTCTGTATTTGTTTCGCCGATGAATTTGCAGCACGATCAGACGTAGAAAGTTCCCCGCCAAATACCACTATCGCCGTTTCATTTGTTGGAATACTATCTACGACAATATAGCTAAACGGTGTCTGAGCTGTTTTCGGCACCCGCTTTATGATTCTTGCATTACTGGGAATGTAGGTCATAAATTCTTCTCCATAAGTATGGCATCTACTCCATCATAATACTTTGGGCGAATATTTATTTGGGTAAAACCGTTTTGTTCATACAGCTTTTTAGCAGGGACATTGTTTTCAGCAACTTCAAGAAATATTTTTTTTACGCCGCGTTTTTTTAAATCGTTTTCAACAAGCGTAAGCATTGCGGTTGCAATACCATTTTTGCGTGCTTCTGGTCGAACGCCAATGGTAATAATTTCTGCTTCGTCTACAACAGTACGCCAAACTATAAAGCCGTTTTGACTAGCTATTATATCACAACCTGATTTTTTTAAGTCCGCAAAATCTTGCGCGGACCAAGGCTTGTCTGGGAAACATGCACGATGAAGATTTTCTAAATCATTCAGCATTTTTTATTCTGTTCGGCATAACTTGGTCGCAAATACATGGGAACAACAGGTTCGTCACTACCTTTTTCTAATTTTTCTTTAACTATTGGTAAAGCATAGTGTATGTCAAACGGTCTGTGCCCGACTGTCCGCGCCCATTCCATCTGTTTCACTTCTACCTCCTCAATAGACATCGTGCATGGTGCTAAACCATTCGCAGCAACAAAGAAATCACCACGTCCAGAATCTATCGCAACAAATGCGTCTGGTTTTTCTTTTAGGTATATTTCAAACGCATTTACAGGTATAACTGGTATGTTCAAACCTAGCCCTAAACCTTTCGCGTAGGCAATTCCAAGTCTAATTCCTGTAAAGCTTCCAGGACCAACTACAACCCCAATAGCGGTCAAGTCTTTCCACTTTGCACCACACTCTGTCAGAAATTTTTCTGTCTCGGTTGGTAAAGCTATAGATTGCTTGTCCGTCTCTATATGTTTTACTTTGTCATCTAAAAGAAATTCTAACCCATTAGATGTGGTGTTTATAATCAGTATCATCTGTTGTTCCCAGCTTTTAATTTATATCTGTTTCTTAGTAACATGTAAACTACGCGTGCAAAAATGCCTTTGTATTTAGAATGTTCACCTGTTTTAGAAGTCAAACTTAGGTGATACGTAATCCCCTCATCATGAAAATCTGGTTCTATTTTTTCGGATAACACCCTAACACCTTCATTTGTAACTGTTTCAAAGGTATCGTGTGTAAAATGTTCTTTATAAGAAATTGGTTTTAAATTGTTTTTTAACGTTTTATACAAATTGTACTTATGAAAAAATGTCATTCTTCATCCTTATTTTTTACGCCCGCACACCAAAACCAATTTTCTTCGAAAGATTCATCGATTTTCGTATTGCCAACAGTTCATCAATTTTTTCTTTTGTAAATTCTGTTTTTACATCTTCGCAGTCATGCTCCAACAAAGACCGACGGAGCAGAGCACTTAACTCTCTCTGTAACTCTCTTACACCATCTTCAGATGTATAATTACGAATAATATGTCTAATAGCATCATCAGAAATTATAATATTATCTATGTCCCAGCCATTTTCTTTTGCGGCACGCGCTATCAAATGTTCTTTTGCTATTTGAACTTTTTCATCTTCGCTATAACCTGGTATTTCTATGATTTCCATACGGTCTTTTAAAGCGTTCGACATATTAAGGCTATTGGCCGTTGCAATGAACAAGACATTAGATAAATCAAAATCTACTTCCAAATAATGATCTCTAAACGACTTATTTTGTTCAGGGTCTAATATTTCTAACAAAGCAGACTCTGGGTCACCACGCCAATCCTTGCCCATTTTGTCTATTTCGTCCAAAACAATTACAGGGTTATTTGCCTTACACCTTTTTAAAGCATCCATAATTCTGCCAGTTTGTGCGCCGATATAAGTCTTTCTATGACCGCGAAAGTGAGCTTCGTCCGAAATTCCACCAAGCGAAATTCTTTGATATTTTCTGCCCAACGCTTCGGCAATAGATTTGCACAAAGACGTTTTCCCTACACCAGGCGCGCCGACAAAGCAAAGAATGCTCCCGTGATTTCCACCTGTTTTTTTCATAACTGCTATGTGTTCCAGAATACGCTCCTTAACAGATTGCATGCCAGAGTGCTGTGAATCTAAAACACTTCGCGCTGTTTTCAAATCTATCGGTGCAATATCTGCCTTGCCCCATGGCATTGAAAGCATTTCTTCAATATAAGTCTTTAATAGTCCGCCCTCGTTAGACATTGGAGACATGCTGCGCATTCGTTTCCACTCAGAAAGTGCCTTTTCTTTCGCATCTTGGGTCATGTTAGAGCGCTCGATACGTTTGCGCAAATTCTCTGTATCCATTTCTTCGCTATCATCGCCCATTTCTTTTTGAATGGCGCGCATTTTTTCTTGTAAAATGGCCTCGCGACGTCCATTCTCCATTTGCTGATGAATTCTGCGATTAATAGATTCTTCTATCTTTGCGGTTTCTGCCATAAGATTAATTTGCTCTAACAGCAGCATTAATTTTTCGCGCCATGATTGCGCTTTTAAGATTCTGACTGCTTCATCTGTATCTATTTCTGCAGATTGAATAACAGAATCAACAAATGCGGCCATAGGGTAGTTTTGTATAATTGCACGCATCTTATCTAATTTAAATTTACGCGCAATGGATAAAGCCTGCATGTTTTCAGCGACCTTGTCGCGTAAAGCAAGCGTTTGCTCAAAGTTACTATCATCCAATATCTCAATAGGTGCTGCCTCGGCAGTAAAAAGACCGCCATCTACATTTATGTCAGACAGACTTACAACATCTGTTGTTCTAATTATTGCGTGCAGCGTACCATCTGGCAAGCGCAAAACCTGTGCAATGTCGCCGATAGTACCAGTATCATAAATATCACCAGCAGAGGTAGGGTAATTCCAGCTATGCTGCGGTGTAATAACAACTTTCTGATTAGACTTTGTAGCCGCTTCAATACATGCAACGGACAACGGGTTGTCTATATAGACAGGAACCGTTAATCCGGGATGAACGACTAAATCACGAAATGGTAAGATATAATTTTTCATAGTGAGTATAAATATAAGAACTTTTTGACCCTTTTTCAAGGGATATAAAAAAGCCCCAGCGGGGCTTTCATTTGTTGCCTTGTTTTTTTAACGGCGGCGGCCATTAAACCCGTTGTATTGAGCATTACTGCTAGAACGTTTTGACAGATAACGTGCAGCTATTAATGCCAACCATTCAAAAGCCAACAAGCCCAAGCAAGTCAATTTGCCGTCCCAACCTTGAACCCAGCCCAAGGTATAAACAATCTGACCGATAAAAGATATATACAAAATGCCAAACATTCCTGTAAAAAATACTTTCTTTATTTTTCCGAACATATTTTGCCTTTTTAGTTATGAATACAAACACATACCGGGTTTCTGTTGCCGGGTACCCGGTGACCCCGCAATAAGCTAAACGGATACAATCAACAATCGCCGATTATACCCAAGCCATATTAGGCAGCCATTGCAAGGCGAACGTTGTCGTTCGCAGCGATTCTATCGCCATTCAGTTTTTTAACGGCTTTTAACGACACCACGTCGGATTCAACCGATTTGCCTTTACTGCGCCTGTCGAAACTATGTCAGCCCCATAATTTTTATTGGTGGAGCTGTGGGGTACCGCCCCCCAGTCCAAAACGACTATTCCGCAACGGCTTCAGAATCATCATCGCTTAAGCGACAGTCATAATTATAATATTTGTAGTGGTAAATGCAAGTTTTTAAGTTATAATGAGAAAAAACAAAGATAAACAAATGAAATTTTTAGATAAAGCAAAGATTCATATCAAAGCAGGCGACGGCGGTAACGGCAGTGCCAGTTTTCGTCGTGAAAAATACATAGAATTTGGTGGGCCAAACGGTGGTGATGGCGGTCGCGGTGGGGACATTGTATTCCGCGCGGTGCCGAATGTTAATACGCTGATAGACTATCGCTACAAAACAAATTTTGCCGCCCAACGTGGTGAAAACGGTATGGGGAAAATGCGTACAGGTGCATCTGGTGAAACGTTGGTACTGCCAGTTCCAACGGGGACAGTTATTTTATCTGAAAACGAAGAAATTGAATATGCAGACTTAAATCAAGATGGGATGGAGTATTTAGCCGCCCGTGGTGGTAACGGAGGCTGGGGTAATTTGCACTTTAAAAGTCCAACAAATCGTGCGCCACGTCAAGCAAATGACGGACTCCCAGGCGAAGAAAGAACCGTCGTTTTGCGCTTAAAATTGATAGCCGACATTGGTTTGGTTGGTTTTCCTAATGCTGGTAAATCAACTTTATTATCAGCGGTTACCGCAGCAAGACCGAAAATAGCAAACTACCCATTTACAACGTTAAACCCACAACTTGGCGTAATGTATGCACATAATAAGGAATTCGTTTTGGTTGATTTGCCAGGATTAATCGAAGGCGCACATACTGGGGTAGGGCTGGGTGACAGATTCTTGGGTCATGCAGAACGTACCAAAATGATTTTACATGTGATTGACGGGACAGAATCAGATTGGGCAGCCCGTTATGCTGCAATTCGTCATGAAATGGATTCTTATGGTGGTGACTTAATCCACAAACCTGAAATAGTCGTCATAAACAAAATGGACGCAATCACACCAGAAGAGTTGAAACAGCGCTTAAGTGACTTTAAAAAGTCATTTGGGCGAAAGAAGAAACCTGAAATATTGGTTATTAGTGCCGCAGGAAGGTTGGGAATAGGAGAGCTGATTTCTGCTATAGAAACAAACTTTAACAGAATGGTGAAAGACAATGAAAATTAGAAATCCGCTTGCTCAACAAAGTTTAGAAGAAAAACGCGCACAATATAACAAAGATTGCGAAACCGGTACAATAGCGTATAAAGAGGATAGACATTCTGTACCATTATCTTCTGTAAATTGCGACGATGTGGAATTTATATCTGGTTTATGGCGTGTACAGAATAAATTTAATCCAAAAATTCAGCAGGTTCGTGATAGGAAGATGATAATTGGTTCGCTTATAAAACATAACGAAAGAACTTGTTTTGATTATTATAACGCAGCCTTTGTAACATATAATTGTTATGGGCCATTACCGCCACGCTTTGATATGGTTGTGGCAAGGTTCGTCACAAGCAAGGGCAAAGAACTTTTAGCATATGGGAAGACAATTGCGGATGCTCGTGCTTTCCTAGGAATTTTATTATGCGACGCGTTAGACTTTATTCACGCCAACAAAGTAAAAAACGTACAGGGAAAAGTTAAATAATCTCCTGCAAACAAGCAGTTAAAAAATTTGCTTTTTAGATGTTTTTCTGTTAGCATTCCGAACGGAAATCATAATTAAATTAAAGGAGAATGAAATGGCACTGTCAATAAAAGGCACACAGACAGAAAAGAACCTGTTGATTGCGTTTGCTGGTGAATCTCAGGCGCGTAATCGTTATTCATTTTTTGCATCCAAGGCAAAAGATGAAGGTTATCAGGCAATTTCCAAAATCTTTTTAGAAACAGCTGAACAAGAACGTGAACACGCATCTCGTTTGTTTAAGTTCTTAGAGGGTGGTGATTTGGAAATCACAGCATCCTATCCAGCAGGTAAGATTGGTACTACTTTGGAAAACTTGCAGGCCGCGGCATACGGCGAACATGAAGAAAACACGTTTATGTATCCAAAGTTTGCTCAGATTGCAGCCCAAGAAGGTTTTGATGCAATTGCATCTGTTTTGAAGAACATTGGTTATGCAGAACGCTATCATGAATCACGTTATCGTGCGTTGATTGAAGCTATCGAAACAGGAACATTGTTCAAACAGGATAAAATCGTTATGTGGCGTTGCACAAACTGCGGTATGTGGCACATTGGTACAGAAGCACCAAAAGTATGCCCAGCATGCTTGCACCCACAAGGTTATTTCATCAGTGAAGGCACAATCTCTCGTTGTGATACAAACGAAGGTTTCTGCGAATACGCAAAGATTGATGATTAATAATAAAAGAAACCGCCAGAATGGCGGTTTTCTTATATGATTTTTTATTTTAATTTTAAATCAGGCCTGTTTTCATTTCGTCCCCAACATAAAATTTATACATCTTTGGGATAAAGTGTAATAATGCAAATTGTGGATCATCTGCGCTATTCAAGCCAAAACGAGAATATTTATCCTGCCAATATTTCTCTTTTTCTTTGATGTCATCTATACTTTCCATTTGACCAAACAAACGAACCGCATAACGTGTGTCTGGATTAAAATAATATAAGCAACACTTATTATCTTTTTCTAACTGTTTAAATTTTGGAGAATCTTTAATCGTCAAAAAGTGTAAGTCTATTGAATCAATGTTTTGATTCAATCCATTCATTAAGTGACGCGTTTCTGGGTATCCGTCCATACGGATTGTGCACAACTGCAAAGAATCACAAGATTTTATAATGTCAATAATAGATTTAATCGTTTCGTTCATCGTTTTTTATCTCCATTTTATCTAGAATATCATCAATCATACGCAATGCAGTATTTTGACATGCACGACCACGCCATGTCATTAGCTCTTCACCTGTTAGTTGGTCCGCGATAGATACATTAAATCGCCACCACCAAAAACCGTTTAACGGGCACCATAGCGGATTGAATATTTCTGTCCGCTCCTTTACTTTTACAATATAGCGCGCAGAATTTGGAATAAAATAGGTATCTATTTCTGAATTCCCATCTGCATCGGACCATTCTTTTGTTTCCCGAGCTTTGCCAACAATCACATTATATCCGCGATCTTCCATTTTCTGTTTTATACTTTTGCGCATACTGTACCCACCACGGTCGGCATAAAAAGTTTGTGTTGCATCAATTGAATCTGGTTTCAGGTACACACTATTGCATCCCGTTAACAAAAGCGCGATGATAAATATACCAAATTTAGCTTGCATAATTTTGTCCTCTTAAATGCATTTTACAAAAGTAACAGGGCAAAAGACAAGTTTATTTGTTAAATTCTTGCAATTTTTGATGTTGTATTTATAATGTCAAGAAGTTGCACCCGTGGCTTAACTGGATAGAGCATCGCCCTCCGAAGGCGGGGATTGCGCGTTCGAATCGCGCCGGGTGCGCCAGTTTTTATTACTTTTGTTTCCTTTTTACATCACGAAATAACAATAACTTTCCTGCATTGACAAGTTCCGCAATAATTTTGATTTTCTTATGATTCAATTTGTTTTTAGTTGTGTGTTCATAATAATCTATCAATTCTGTTAAATCATAACCAAGTTGCTGGTACTTCGCCGCCATCATAGCAAAGGCGTAACTTCTGTCAGAAATAGCAACTTCATCTAAATCTATAAGCCCGACAAACTTACCGTCAGCATTCAAAATAGTGTTTTTTGTTGTAATTCCACAATGATACAATCCAATATCAGAGTTTGCCCCATGATTTGCTAAATATACAGCACCAGAAAAAATCGTAGCTAGTATAGGGTTGTTTGTGTCGGAAATATTGGTTTTGGCAACACTATGCGTACTCCTATATTTTTTTGCTTTTAGTTCTGCTATATCAATTTTATCCATGCGCGCAAATGTATCAACAATATCGGTATAAACCAATTTGATTTCTTTTTCAGGTAATCCCAGACCTATGCTTTCATATAATGTTTTCCCTGGAATAATCGGATAAACTTCTAACCACCTGATGCCGCAATTATAAATTTTAATATCAGGAACACAAATACCGTGACGCAGCATTATTTTACTTACTTCGATGTTTTTTACGGCTAAATTAGGATGATTGAACTTACAGACATATTTGCCAGACGGCGTTTCTGCTATAAAAACAGATTTTAATGTTCCTGTTACATCAGGACGCCTGATATCATAGACATCCTTTAAAACATTTCTTATTATAGGGGCTGCATATGTAGATTTTATCATTTTTATTCTTTTTATATTATAAAACTATATAAATTATTTTTGTAAAGCTGCCAGCATAAAATCATCCAAATCACCGTCTAAAACCGCATCTGAATCTGTTTTTTCTACACCGGTTCTTACATCTTTTACTAGCTGGTATGGATACAGAACATAGTTTCTGATTTGGCTTCCCCACTCAATTTTCTTTTGTTGGGCCAAAGCGGCATTTTCCTCTTCTGCACGCTTTTGCATTTCTAATTCATACAATCGACTGCGCAACATTTTCATAGCCATTTCTTTATTTTGAATCTGGCTGCGTTCATTTTGACACGTTACGACAACACCTGTCGGTATATGAGTAATTCTAACAGCACTATCAGTTTTATTTACGTGCTGACCACCAGCACCAGACGAGCGATATGTATCTATACGCAAATCTTTATCATTTATCTCAATATCAATTGAATCATCAACGTCTGGCCATACGTCAACAGAAGCAAAACTGGTCTGACGCTTGCCGTTTGCATTAAATGGGGATATTCTAACCAGGCGGTGAACACCAATTTCATTTTTCAACCAACCATATGCACGTTCACCTGAAATACGGTATGTTATATTTTTTATTCCCGCGGTGTCTCCAAGATGCTCTTCTATAACTTCGCATTGGAAACCATGTCTTTCTGCCCATCTAGCATACATTCTGGCTAACATCTGTGCCCAATCTTGAGCCTCGGTTCCGCCGGCACCAGCTTGAATAAATAAAAACGCACCATTGTTATCAGCAGGATCGCTAAACAATGTTATAAATTTGGCTTTATGAGCAGCTTGCGCTAGCTTATCAATAGCATTCAAGACATCTTTATCTTCTGGTGCCATTTCATAAAGTTCTACTAAGTCATTATATTCTGTTTCTAATTCATTCAGCTGATTTAAATTTTTTTCTAACCCCGCCTTTTTTTGCAAAAGTGTCCTGGCATTATCTGGATTGTTCCATAATTCGGGGTTATTTGTTTGCTCGGCAAGGTCTGATATTTGTCGTTTTAGCTTTTCTGGGTCAAAGAAACCCCCTGACGGCAGAAATGTCGTCTGAAATTTGGTTCAAAGTCTCATTTGGTATAATCATTGTGCATTCATATTAACAAGTTACAACATGAAATCAATATTTTTATAATTCAGGAGTAAAATGAACGATTGCCTTTTTTTTTACGATGTGTTAAAATTTCTCTAACGAGAGGGGATTCCAATATGAAAAAAATGCTTTTTGCTTTTGGTTTAGTGGGCTGTTTCTGTATTTCTTCCGCGTTTGCTGTATCCGCAGGGACCGTTGCTACAGATTCTGTTTCACGTGGTTCTACGGCATATAATACTACTTCGGGGACAACTAATACCGTCAATCGTGGTTATCAAGGATTGGCAAATGCCTATGTTGCAAATCAAAGGAACACATATTACATGGTTACTCAGCCAGACGTGGATTCCGCATGCAGAACGAAGATTTATAATTGCCTTGCAGAATATTGTGGTGACGTGACCGTAGTTCCTGGACAACGCTCGGGACGTTGCCAATATGCAACGGAAAGTGAATTATATAATTATGCTTTGTTGTGTCTGCAGAAAGATACTTCTGTATTGCTACCCCAATATAATACCAATGTTCGCGGAAGTGCGGGTGGTCTAAACACGGCTGCTCGTTTGTGTCCGCCATATGTGCAACAAGAAGTTATGTCTTATTTATCCATGGCAAATATGGCGGACGATTTGTCTAAATCGCATAGTGATTTATGCTTACAGCGCCGGCAAGAGCTAGAAGCAGCTATGGCATGTCATTCTGTTGCATTGGCATACGGAAATGAAACAACAAGTATGTTAACGACACAACTTACAGATGCATGTGGTGCCGGTGTTCCAGGTGGTTCCGCGGAAATGGTAACAAGATTTGCAAACGCTGGCAATGTTGGTGCCAATGTTTGGGGGTGGGCAGAAAAAATATTAAATTTAGACATGAATCAGAAAGGCGAAGATTGGCAGATGGCAGTTGATTCTGTGCTTGCAAGCTATACAAACCGTATGAATCTGGCTTGTGGTGATAATCTGCAAATAAATACAGCATCTACGTTAACATCTAATTCATCACAACCTTCAACTTTACAGACGGTGGCAGCTCTGGCAACAGGGGTTGCTTTTCCAACCACAGGCGGTGCAAATGTAGAAAATCCATATGAAAATCAAAGCTTGTATATGGAACTTACTACAATGTCAGAAATGTACGACTATCAAACAGCTTATCAGCTTGTCCAAGCGGCTATGAGTAATTCTGCGCTTGCACAAAATACGTTTTTAACATCTGCACAGTTAAGTAACATGCAAAATGCATACGTTCGGGGAACGAAAGTGTTCATTTTACGAGATAGTGCCCGTTGTTATATAATTCCGGTTCAGACAATGACAACGCAAGAAACTAATTTAATTGCGCAAATGTTTGCTAGTTGCATAAGTAAATAGATGAGAAACATAAAAAATAACCGCCGTTATAGGCGGTTATTTATTCCCATAAAACTTGAATAAAAATGTTTTTTTGATATAATTACCGCAAATGCAATTTACACGAAGAACTGTTTTAAAGATATCTGGCTTAACGACTGTTATAGTCGCCTTGTTACCACGTGTTGCATTAGCCGCCAGAAATTCTTTGCGTACCGTTCGTACTGGAATTCAACCCGGAAATAAAACTAGGTTAGTTATAGAAACGACTGAACGCCCTTCGTATTCTGTCAGCTATCCAGCTAATCAAGTTGTAATAACATTATCAAACACATCTGCAAATAGGTCGTTAGTTCCGGCAATGGCAGCGGGGACATTAGTTAATGCTATTACACAAGTACAATCTGGCGATAAACTACAAATAATTGCTGATTTGGCAAAACCTATTAATGAGATACCTAAAAGCAATATAATGTTGCTAAGCCCAAATGGCGATAACGATTATAGACTTGTGATGGATTTTTCTGCTAGCGGGAATACAGCAGGGATGGCGGCTTCTGCAGGTGCTAAGAATACAAGCTCTTCACAGCAAAGCAAAACACCAGCCCGCAAATACACGATTGTAATTGATGCAGGTCATGGGGGGAAAGATCCAGGCTGCATAGGCAAGGGGGGCACGAAAGAAAAAGTCGTTGTGTTATCGGTGGCAAAGAAATTAAAAGACAAATTATCTGCAGCAGGTTTCCAAACGTATTTAACACGCAGTAATGATACGTACTTGAAATTAGCACAGCGTGCTGAAATTGGGGAAAAGAAACATGCAGACCTGTTTATTTCATTACATGCAAATGCGAACCCAAGACGTTCTATGAAAGGCTTTTCTATCTATACTTTGTCAGAAAAAGCGTCTGACGAAGAGGCTCAGAAGTTAGCAGACGCAGAAAATGCAGCCGATAAAATAGACGTAAGTGGCTTCGAGAAGTTTGATAAGAATATAAGAATTGCACTATCTGCTTTACAACAACATGCCGTTGCGGCAATGTCTGTTGAGTATGCAAATGGTTGCGCGTCCCAGTTTAAAAAAGCTAAGATTACACAGCAGCCGGGGCCCGATGTTCGACATGCACCATTTGCTGTGTTGCGTTCCACAGTTCCTGGTGCGCTTATTGAACTAGGGCATCTTTCAAATGCAAGTGAAGAAAGCCTTTTAAAGTCATCTTCACACCAAGACAAGCTTGTTGCAGCAATTGTTAAATCAGTCCAGTCTTATGAGTTTGAATCATAGAAAAAAACGCCCTTAG
>DVNO01000030.1 GCA_018714345.1 Candidatus Enterousia avicola
TTATTTTAATTATTTTCTATCTATCATGAGCGTTAAAGTTAGAAATCATTGTATTCTGTTCAACAGTTATATTAGACTGCCAGCCATCAAATAATTCCTGTGCAACTTCAATATATTTTGGATTTATAACCAATTCTGGAACAGCATTTGTTTTTTTCGCATGATGCGTATATTTTATGCCGTACTTATCTAACAAGTTAGCAATATTGATCATGATATCCATAGAATCACTTACGAACTTATTCTCTTTTTTATCGAAAAAAGCGAAGCTAGCCTTAGACTTTTTTGATATTTCATTTAGTGCTTTTTGAACGGAACTTTTTTTATTTAATATATTTGTTGCAGAAATCAAATCAGTTTTTGACATTTTATCCTCTTTTTTCTCTTACCTGAATTATATCAAAAAAACAATAAACTGTCAAAAAACAACTGGCGGAGACGAAGGGATTCGAACCCTTGATACGGTTGCCCGTATACACGATTTCGAGTCGCGCGCATTCGACCACTCTGCCACGTCTCCGACTGTGTGCAATTATACTTATTCGTAACTCTTTTGCAAGGGCTTTATATTTGACTTTATTGTTCAAAAGAATAAAATAACCGTCGTTATGAAAAGTTTTAATGAGCAAGTTTATGATATAGTTGCAAGAATTCCCGCAGGACGTGTGGCAACTTTCGGACAAATTGCAAGAATGATTGGACGCCCCCGTATGGCCAGGTTTGTTGGTTATGCATCAAATAATAAAAACAGTTGGCATTTACCTTGGCACAGGGTTGTATTTAAAGACGGCAGTTTATGCCAAGGATTTTTTGATGAACAATACAAACAATTGAAATCAGAAGGCGTAAAATTCGATAAAGACAAAAAAGTAAAAATGGCAGAATATCAATGGGACCCAGAAAGAGATTCTGCACCGATGGATATAAAAGATTTTCCATTGGTTTTCTAAAAAAGACGGAGCAAAAACCCCGTCTTTTACTTTGTTTTTTTATTTGATGATTTCTTATGTAACTTTTCAGTAATTTCTGATTCTGACAGTTTTTGCAAACTTAAGAACCATGCCTTTACATCTAGAGTTTTATCTTTGTTGCTTATTCTTTTATTTAATTCATTGACCGTAGACGGTGCAGCGACCACCACATCATCGCCAGGTTGCCAATCGGCTGGGGTCGAAACGCCAAAAGCATCCGTTGTTTGCAAGGCTATTAGTGTACGTTTTATTTCTTCAAAATTTCGCCCTGTGGTTAAAGGATAATACAAAATAGTCCTTATAATACCATTTGGGTCTATAATAAACACAGCTCGAACGGTTTTGTTGTTCGATTCATGGCTATGAAGCATCCCATATTTTTTTGCTATTTCCATGTTCATGTCGTCAATGATAGGGAAGGTTATTTCAACATTAGTCCAATCGCGATAAGTTAAGTTTTTTATTGCCTCTATCCATGCCAGATGCCCCGTTAATGTTCCAACAGATAGCCCTATAAGCTCTGTATTTAAATCTTTAAACTCATTAATCATAGATTGAAATGTGATGAACTCGGTTGTGCAAACGGGGGTAAAATCTGCTGGATGAGAGAAAAGAATGACCCATTTGCCGGCATAATCTGACGGGAATTTTACTACTCCATTTGTAGTATTTGCAACGAATTCAGGGGCTTTGTCGCCTATCAAAGGCATTTGAAATATTGTGTCTTCTTGCATAAATATCCTCCTTTTTCTACGAAAATGATTATACTTACAAGACCTATATAAAATAATAGGTGGCTAATCTTATTTGTGATAAAAATAAAAACTTTGTTCTTGATAAAAGCTAATAAGAAATTAATAATAAGTTGCAAAAGAAAAGGAAGAATAAATGAAACGTTCTGATATAGTACGATCCATTCAAGTTCAGTTTAAGCATATGCGCGCATCTGATGCGGCCGCAATACTAGATACAGTTTCTGACCAAATGATAGAGGCGGTTTCTGCTGGTGATAGAATAGAAGTAAGGGGATTTGGTACCTTTCAACCGCGTGCACGTGCAACAAAAATAGGCTATAACCCATGTACTGGCAAACCGATGCACTTGGAAGCAAGTACAACCATACTATTTAAACCCAGTCGTGAATTAACAAAAAGAATGAACGAGCATTAAGATGTTATTTGGTAAAAAATCTGGAATAAAGAATCATAATCGCGAACGCTACGATCGCATACGCCGTCTGATGTGGATAAAGTGCGAGGCATGCGGACGCTTGGTATATTACAAAGACTATAAAACAAACCATTACATATGCCCACGTTGTGGTAAGGCTTTTATAATGACGCCAAAGCAACGGTTTGACTTGCTTTTTGATAACAATGAATGGAATCGTATAGATTTACCAATTGTATCAGACGATCCGTTGAACTTTGTTGATAGAAAGGCGTATAAGGACCGATTGGTTGAAGCACGTAACGATACAGGATACAACGATGCAATAACAACAGCCGATGGTGTTATTGGTGGAATCCCAACAACAATATGCGTTTTAAATGGCGATTTCTTACTAGGTTCTATGGGACGTGCAGCTGGCGATGGAATAATTGCCAGCATGGAGCACGCGATAGAAAAGAAACAGCCTTTTATAATGGTTACATGCAGTGGCGGTGCCCGTATGCAAGAGAACATATTGTCTTTAATGCAAATGGCACGTACAACTGTTGCAGTAAACAAGCTACATAAAAATGGTATTCCGTACATTGTATTGTTAACGGATCCTACTTTTGGCGGGGTAACTGCCTCGTTCGCCATGCTGGGGGATATACACATTGCAGAAAAAGGTGCCCGTATAGGGTTTGCTGGAAGACGTGTAATAGAACAAAATATTCGTGAAAAATTACCTTCAAACTTCCAAACTGCAGAATACTTATACGAACACGGAATGGTAGATATGGTTGTGCCCCGTGCAGAATTAAAGGGAAAGATAGAAAAAATTTTGAAAGTCTTAACAAAGCAGCCACATACACCTCGTGCTATCAATGTAAGCACACCTGCTTGTGACAACAAAAAAGTTCGCGGCATGGGTGAAAGCGAAGCTTATGATAAAGTATTGTTAGCAAGGAATGAGAATCGTCCACACTTCTTAGACTATATAAATGGAATAGTTGAAGATTGGACTTATCTTGCTGGTGATAGATTATTTGGCGAAGACCCAGCTATGTGCGGTGGAATCGGTTACTGGCGTGATATTCCTGCGGTTATATTAGGACAAGAGAAGGGCCGAACGATAGAAACACGTCAATTTCATAGATTTGGAATGCCGAACCCAGAAGGCTATCGTAAAGCACAACGCTTGATGAGATTGGCAGAAAAATTCAAATTGCCTATTATCTCATTATTTGATACGGCAGGTGCTTTTGCTGGCAGTGCAGCAGAAGAGCGTGGTCAATCTCAAGCTATCGCCGCGACAATAGCAACAGGTTTAAGTGTAAACACTCCATACGTTGCCGTAAACGTAGGCGAGGGCGGCAGTGGTGGTGCAATTGCTATTGGAACCGGAGACAGGGTACTAATGCTAGAAAACACAATATATTCTGTAATCGCACCTGAATCATGTGCAAGTATTTTGTGGAAAGACAACAAATACAAGGCGGTCGCTGCAGAAGCCATGAAGTTAACAGCACGTGATATGTCTAATTTAAACGTGATAGATCAGATAGTGGCAGAACCAGCTGGTGGTGCACATACAGATTGGCAAACCACTATGGAATTATTAGCCAATGCAGTATCTGATCAAATACACGATTTGCAAAAAGCAAAGAAGGGTGATTATACAGACCGTCGTGCAGAAAAGTTCTTGGCCATGACTCGCGATGTTGAAATATATCAACCAGAGCATGATACCGAAGACAAATAAAATAAAACGCCCATAAAGTTGGGCGTTTTCTATTTTGTGAATTTTCCAGCTTGCATTTAAAAAACGATTTCTGTATAATATGCGACGCAACCACGACGGAGCGTTGGCAGAGTGGTAATGCAGCGGATTGCTAATCCGTGACCGTGTTATAGCGGTCCATAGGTTCGAGTCCTATACGCTCCGCCAGTTCTGCATTTCAAGAACATGACAATAAAGTTCATAAATTTTTACTGTTGTCGCTAAGTTGCTTTTTAAAGGCAAGCTTTTCGTTTGCAATAATTTCAATATTTAATTATCATTTAATCATCGTACAAAGGAAGCGCATATGACAATCAGATTATTTAATACTATGTCTAGAAAACTTGAAGAATTTAAACCATTAACACCTGGTAAAATGGGATTTTATTCTTGCGGTCCGACTGTTTATCACTATGCGCACATCGGCAATCTGCGCACGATGATACACAATGATATTTTAAAACGTATATTTATAGAAAATGGTTACGATGTACACCATGTTATGAATATAACTGATGTTGGTCATTTAACTAGTGACGATGCAGATAGCGGTGAAGATAAAATGGAAAAAGGGGCTGCGCGAGACCATAAGTCAGTCTGGGATATAGCCAAATTTTACACAGATGAATTTCTACGTGATTATGATGATTTGAATATAATTAGGCCAACGGACATGCCGCGTGCAACAGATTATATTGCGGAACAAATTAATTTAGTAAAAAAACTTGAGGATTTGGGGTATACATATGAAATCCCTGGCGACGGCATTTACTATGACACCAGCAAATTTGCGGCCTATGGCCAATTAACAGGTGGGTCATTGGCTGGAAATAAAGCGGGGGCTCGTGTTGAATATAACTCTGGCAAAAGAAATCCTACAGATTTTGCACTATGGAAGTTTTCTCCAAAAGACGAAAAACGTCAAATGGAATGGGACAGCCCATGGGGTGTTGGTTTCCCCGGCTGGCACGCAGAATGCAGTGCGATGAGCATGAAATTGCTGGGCAATCACTTTGACATTCATACAGGGGGCGAAGACTTGTCCAGGGTCCACCACACTAATGAAATTGCGCAGTCAGAGCCTATTACTGGGGCACCGTGGGTAACTTATTGGGTACACTTCAGCTTTTTGGTTGATAAATCTGGCGAGAAAATGAGCAAATCCAAAGGTGAATTCCTTGGTTTAGAAGCGGTCCGCAAACGTGGCTATGATTCTATGATATACCGGTATTTGATTTTATTGGGACATTATCAAACCCAATTAGCTTTTTCTTGGGAAGCTATGGACGCAGCAGCAGCAGGTTATAAAAACATAGTTCGTAAAGTTGCAGAAATACTTGCTAATCCAGCCCCCGGCGAGTTTGTGCAAGACAACTTTGATGCATGGCATGAAAAGATTTTAGCACCTGTTTCTGATAATATGAAAACAGCCGAGGCGTTAGTTCAAGTCCAAGAGCTTTTGCGGGACGCTTCTACAAATGCTTCGACAAAAATTGCTTTGTTTGAGTTCATTGATCGTCTTTTGGGGTTGCAGTTCATAGACAGAGCTAAAAAATTAAACGATTTAGAATCTGAAGAAGCGCCAGCCGAAATACAACAATTGGTAAAAGACCGTAGCGATGCCAAGGCTGCTAAAGATTGGGCAAAAGCAGACGAAATTCGTGCAAAGATTGATTCTGCTGGTTGGTCTGTTATTGACACAAAAGACGGCACAAAAGTTGTAAGAAAAAATTAGATATCATCGAACGCCCAGAAAAATTCTTTCTGGGTGTAAAAATGTTTAAAAATATCTTGAAATTAGGGGCATTTTAGTGTATATTGCACCCCAGCAACTATAAGGAACGTTCTATGAATTACCCATACATGCCAAAGTCCACAGCTTTGTGGCTGATTGAAAATACGTCATTGACGTTTGAGCAAATTGCAGAGTTTTGTGGTTTGCACGAATTAGAAGTAAAAAATATTGCAGATGCGGAAACATCAAAGATTCAAGGTTTAAACCCAATTTTAAATGGGCAATTGACCAGGGAAGATATCGAACGTTGCGAGGCAGACCCAGACGCACGCCTGCAATTACGCGAAGAAATTGTAACAGCACAAAAAGCGCAGAATAAGAAGGGTGTTGGTTATACACCTAAACTACATCGTCAAAATCGTTTGGGGGGCATCCTGTGGATTTTAAAGAATTATCCAGAATTGTCTGATGGTCAGGTAGCCCGCTTAATGCGCAGCACAAATCCAACGGTTGCATCCGTTCGAAACAAAACTCACAAATCATATTCATTGATTCAGATTCAAAGCCCGATAGTTTTGGGTTTAGTGTCAGAGTCCGCATTACATGATGCGGTTGCCAAAGCAAGAAAACAAAAACAATAAACTATAAAACACATCGAGGGTTTGTTTATGGCTAAGAAATTGGACGAAGCAACCAAGTTATTGATTGAGTCTTTACCTGAAAATTTACAAAAATTGGCTAGCAATGCTGTAGAAGTTGGCTATCTTTCACAGATGGATTTCACGGCAGCTACTGAAGCGGACGAAATTCCGGCAGAAGAGCAAGAAGAAGTTCTTGATTTTTTCCAACAAGATTTGGGACTGGAAATATTGGAAACAGATAACTATTCCAAAAACTTGGAAAAGTACTATGACGACGATGACTCAGACAATCAGCTAGACAAGACTCGCAATTTACTTAATGCGGACGCGGAACAAGTAGATGTAAACGATGATGACTATGACCACTATGCGAAACAGCTGGAGCGTAGTCAGACGGGTAATTTAGTTCTTGGCGTTCAAGATTCCGTTCAATCTTATTTGAAACAAATTGGTACAGTTCAGTTATTGACGGCAGCGGGTGAAGTTGCTATTGCACAAAGGATAGAAGCAGCGTCTAGACTTATGGTATATGGCCTATGTGAAAGTCCCATGACGATTAAGGCGATGCTTGACTGGTATCAGCAGCTATTAAATGAAGACATTCGCTTACGTTACATAGTTAATTTGGAAGTGATGTATTCCAGTGATGCCGAGCAAAAATCTTTGGCGGCAATTTCAGAGACTTTAAAATCCAAGGGCGTAGAGCATGTAGACGATTTAGATGACGATGATTTGGATGACTTGGAAGAGTCTACAATGTCTGATGACGAAGATGACGAGGATGATGAAGACGAAGAAGACGGAATAAAGAAAGAGGACACCCCACGTGGGACGTCTGGTGTTCCGATTCCTGTTATGGAAGATGCCTTAATGCCGATGGTTATGGAATTATTCGGCAAGATAAAGAAAATATTTAACAGCATGCAGAAGCTACAAGCAAAACGTTTGGAAAACTTGGAAACATCATCCAAACCAGACGAAGCATTGGAAAAAAAGTATGCAAAAATGCGTGTAGAGCTATTTGAACACGTAAGCAAGATCCGTTTAAACGACGACAGAATTGCCGAAATTTTAGAGCAATTGACTAAACGTGACCAATTATTAATGGGATTAGAAGGTAAGTTACTGCGTTTAGCAATGGCGAACAAGATAAAGCGCGAAGACTTCTTAGCCGAATATACTGGGAACGAAATAAACCGCAATTGGGTAAAGAAGCTAATGCGCAGTAAAAACCCTGCATGGGCAAACTTTGCTAAGAACCATGAAAAAGATATTTTAAAGATACAAGAAGATATAACTGCCATAGCGCATGAGACAGGTCAACCAACCGCGGAATATAAAAAGGTTGTAGAACTTGTGCGCCGTGGTCAAGCTGAGGCTGCCCGCGCAAAACGAGAAATGATAGAAGCAAACTTGCGCTTGGTAATTAAGTTTGCAAAGAAATCTAGCAATCGTGGTTTAGGTCTTGATTTCTCTGACTTAGTACAAGACGGGAACATAGGTTTGATGAAGGCGGTTGATAAATTTGATTATAGGTTAGGTAATAAGTTCTCTACTTACGCGACGAATTGGATTCAACAGGGAATATCTCGTAGCATAGCGGATCAGGCACGTACAATTCGTATACCTGTACATATGATTGACAATATACACAAAATTCAGCGTGCTACACGTCAGTTTATGCACAAGTATGGGCGTCAACCGACTCCAGAAGAATTATCTAAGATTATCTACTTGCCAGTAGATAAAATACACAAGGCGCTAAAAGTTAATTTAAAGCCTATATCGTTAGAAGCACCCGTTGGCTCAGAAGACGACAGCAGCCGAATTGAAATTATTGCGGACGAAACAGCTAAGAATCCGTTTGTTTCGGCAGCACAGAAAAATTTGCGCAAAATTGTTACACAGATTTTATCTGAATTAGACCCAAAAGAAGAAACAGTTCTACGTCAACGTTTTGGCATGAGCACAAATAAAACAAGTACTTTGGAAGAAGTCGGCGAATATATTGGGGTTACACGTGAACGTATTCGTCAGATTGAGCAAAAGGCTTTGAATAAGTTAAAGCACCCGACACGTGCACGTAAGTTACGCAGCTTCTTAGAAGACTGATATTCCCGCCTTTTTGGGCGGGATTTTCTTAAACAACAATGGAGGTATCATGTTAAAAAAAGGACATATTATTGCCTTAGAAGGTACGGATAAAGCAGGAAAACATACTCAGGTATTAAAAATTATAAACTATTTAAAAGGACGAGGTATTCCAGCAGAAACACTTGATTTCCCACAGTACAACTCCTTTTTTGGTCATTTAATAACAGATTATTTAAATGGAAAATTTGGTGAAACGCGAAATCTGCCAGCAGAATATACAATGCTGCCGTATGCGTTAGATCGTCTGCAATGCCAACCACAAATAAAGAAATGGTTAGCCGATGGCAAGTGGGTTATTCTTGACAGGTATACATATAGTAACTCTTTTTCAGTTGCTAAATATCCACAAGAACAATGGAAGCAAAAAATACAATTTATGGAGGATCTGGAATTTAACCAATTAGGGATAATAAAACCCGATCATAATATTTATTTATATCTTGACCCAAAAATATCATATAACATGCGTTCAACAGGATTAAAACCTTATCAAAAAGGGCAACCAGATATTCATGAAAGAGATCTTAAATTATTGTATGACGTATCTAACGTGTACAAAGAAATCGCTACATCAAATCCAAGCCAATGGACGATAATAAACGAGATACTTCCAAACAATCAAAGAATGAATATAGAAGAAGTATTTGCACGACTGCACCCAGTAATCGACAGTCTTATAAAATCTTATTCCAAATAAAAATTAAAGTCCCTTTTCAAGGGACTTTATTAAATCGAACCTTTCAACGCCATATAAATAACGCCTAAATCAGTTTTAGAGACTGTCGTCGCCAATTTGTCCGTTCCATCTGCCTGACGTGCGGCAATCAAAATCTTATCAAAACTACGCACAAACTGAGTCGCCTGAGATTTGAATGCGGCATTAGTTTTTAACATCTCCTTAATCTGTTTTTTGTCGGCTGTTGCAATTATTTTCGCAAACCATTTTGAAAACACGGTCTTGTCTCCGCCATGGTATTTCTTCCATATAACATCTGGAATTTCAGCACCAGATGCACGAGTCAAGTCCATCGTCTGTTCATGCAAATTTTCAAACAACCGCTCGCTTTGCTTTAAGAAGTCTTGTTGACTAACGCGACCATACATAGGCGAGGTTGGAGCTGTTTTAATTGCCTCCATAGGCGCAGTTGCCCTTGCAACCATCATTTGTTTATTTAGTGTCTGCATTGTGTTCACAGCCTTCGCATAATCAGACATCAAGTCTATCATCTGCTGACGTGATTGACCGGCCAGCCCCTCTAACTTTCCAGCAGACTCTGCTATTGTTGCCGTAGAATCAGTTACCGTCTGTTTCATAAGAGCAATTTTATCATTTAATGATTCCACAATCTTCTGCAAATTATCACCTGTGCTGATAGAACTATTGGCTAAATCGGGCAGGGCTGAATAATACTTTTCTATCAATTCTGACAAAGGTTGTAACTGAGCGGTCGTTTCTGCAGACATTTTGATTAAGTTTTCTGACTGACCAGACAGTTGTGTATGGGCTGTATTCATCTCTATCAAAGTTTCACGAACCCCCGTCGCCATAGCTTTTACAGATTCTGAGAACGCACCAGCAGCAGAACGTGTATTTTCTAATGTAGAATTAGCAACGCCAGATACTGTATTTAATTCACCGACAATATCATTAGTAAACCCACGAATATCTTTGTTAAAGTGATTACATAATTCTGTCAATTCTTTGGAAATATTTCTTACCGCCGTTTCAGTAGATGTTGCGGACGCCATCAATGCCTCGACCGCATCTGTTAATTTTCTTACCTGAGATTCAATAGACGTCTCTGACAGTCTTACTTGACCCGCAACGACGTTGGCTGTATTCGTCAGCGCGTTCACTTGACTTGTCATCTGTTTCTTGGCTTGCTTTCCAAAGGAGTCCAGCTTCGCCAAATGACCGTCCAATAATTTATTATTCGTATCCATTATTTCTGCATAATCAGACGCCGTAGTTTTAACATTATCAAAACCCTCTGCGGTAGATTTTGCAAGCTCGGTTAAATTTTGACGCATAGTCGTGCTTTCATCGTTCAGGTTCTTCATTTGTTCTATATTAGAATCAAACTCTGTTTTTAACTGCTGTGACAAAGCATCACTGGACGATAACCATTTATCAATATTATTTTGTATTTGCGCAATCTGTTCGCCAGTTTCCTGTGACGTATTTTCTATATTCCCCAGCAACTCATTAACAGTCGCACTAAACTTATCTGTAGACACGGTAACCTCTTGCCACCCATTTGAATCAACAACCCCGTGCAAATCAGAAACTGTATTCTCTAACCTTTGCGCCATAACAGCTATTTTCTTGGTGGCGTCGTCCGCAGTAGCGGCAAGTCTAGCATTTTGTTCGTCTAAGTTCTGTTTTAATTCAGATGCAACTTTTATCTGAGCATTCAATGTGTCACATGCATTTTGAAAATTAGCCTCCATTTTTACCATTTCATCGGCTAATACGGCATTTAATACACGTACTGCATCTTGCACCTTTGCGCGTTCTGGCTTAGTCAGCAATGCCAATATAGACTGCATAACTTTCTGTGATTTTCTGGACACAAAGAACAAAACAAACAAGGCCAATAACAATAAACCTGATAAAGTTCCGCCGACTATCAAATAAAGCTGTTCTGTGATCATAAAAATCCCCCCATTGTTTTGTACAGGTATATAAAAACTGCAATTCTGCGGTACAATATATATTCTTGCAGATCTATGAAATTTATACTAAAATCCAAAAAATAAAGCAAGAGCATAATGGCTAAAAAAATTAAGCTTTCGCCAGAACAAGATACCGCTGCGAACCCATCTGAAAACGTATGGGTTCAAGCAAACGCAGGTACTGGGAAAACCAGCGTTTTAGTTCAGCGTCTATTACGCATTTTATACCGCACCAAAGACTTAAATAATTGTGGCATTTTATGTTTGACTTATACTAAAGCCGCAGCAGGGGAAATGCTAAATCGTATTTTAACCGAACTTCAAAACTGGGCAATGCTGTCAGACGATGAATTAACCGAACTTCTAAGTGGCGTAGCAGAAAAAGACACGATAACAAAAGAAGATATTGCTCATGCCAGAGCGGTGTTTTTTACATATATAGATAACCCAGATTTACTAAAAATTAAAACTATTCATGGTTTTTGTGAAGAAATTTTACGTAAGTTTCCCATGGAGGCGGGACTTTCACCATCTTGGAGCCTTATTTCTGACGAAGACCAACACGTTTTGTTACAAGAGGCATTTTCAAAACTGATAAATTCATCAAATGATGCCAGAGTGAAAGAGGCGTTTGCTCATATAGTAGGCGTAATAGACGAAACCAAACTTGATGCACTTTTAGGCGTCCTAAGTGAACGCTGCAAAGACTTTTTTCAAATAAACGATTTTAATAAATATCGTCAATACTTTATTGATAAAACTAGAAATTCTTTAAATTTAAACCAGCCTGTTCAAACAGAAATTTCGGAACAAAAACTTAAAAAAATCATATCAAGTGCCTCAGAAGAGATAAACAACTCAAAAAAAACGGCAAAATACTTGTTAAACATTGTTAACATTACAGAACAATATATTAACAAAACTATAAATTTTGAAAAATATAAAGAATTATATTTAAATCAAGACGGAACGATAAAACAGCCGGTTTCAAAAAAAGCATATCTAAAAGAAGAACAAGACCGAGTTTATATGATAAATCAATACAATTTATCAAAAAGCGTATTTGACGATACGTTGGCAGTATTTGATTTATCCGTCGCCTTTGCAAATATATATAAAGAAATGAAACGGCGCAGAAACGTTTTAGATTTCGAAGACATGATATTATACACCCGCAAATTATTTGCATCGCCAGATGTTATGGGCTGGGTACTGTCCCAACTAAATACAAATCTAACCCATGTTCTTGTAGACGAGGCGCAGGACAACAGCCCCGCACAATGGGACATATTGCAACTATTGACTGGCGACTTTTTTACAGAGGGCGACAGTAAAGAAAAGACACATTCGCTTTTTGTTGTGGGCGACACCAAACAATCTATATACGGATTTCAGGGCGCAGATCCAAAAGCTTTTGACAACAGCAGAATTGAAATTTCTGAGCAGATTCAAGAAAATATGAGAAGAATTCAAGAAGTTCCTTTAGTGCAAAGTTTCAGGTCGGCTCCGCAAATATTGTATACTGTAGACAAAGTTTTTAACGACGACGAAATAAAAGAAAAAACAGGTTTCATCAACAATACTCACAAATGGGTAAAGTCCGGAGATGACGCTTTCGTTGAAATTCACAAAATATTTAATAGCAAACAAGACGACGTAACAACAGACTCTTACATAAACGAGATTGCAGACCAAATAAGCAACATACTAAAAGAAGGCAAGTTTTCGCCAAGTGATATAATGATACTTGTTCAAAACCGAGAGCCTATGACGCCATTAATGGTAAACGCATTAAAAAAGAGGAATATACCAGTTGCGGGCAGTGACCGAATTTGTTTGCCGAACTTTCCTGCGATTAGAGACCTATTAAATCTTGTGCGTTTTTGTATAAATACCGAGGACGATTATAGTTTATGTTGTGTATTAAAAAGTCCGATTTTTAGATTGAGTGAACAAGATATTTTTAATTTATGTAAAATCAAAAACGAAGAAAATAAACGTAGAAAAAACGCCACCACGGCCTTTGTTGCAAAAACGGTTTTCGAAGTGGTCAAAGAAAATATGTCAGATGTTTTTAATAGGCTAAGTGAATATGTTGACTGGGCGTCCAACAAGGGGCCTTACTCGTTTTTTACCAACGTGTTAAATCAAAACGACATTAGAAAAAACATAGTTTCTGCACTGGGTGAACAAGTTATAGACCCTATAGAAGAGTTTATTACAATATGTCTTGCGTATGAAAGAACTCAGACCGGCACAATGTATCACTTTTTGAAGTGGTTCATAACAGGCGGCAGCGTTATAAAACGAGATATGGACAGTTCTTCTGGCGTAAGGGTAGTGACTGTTCACGGCAGCAAAGGATTAGAAGCGCCTATAATTTTCCTGATAGACACTGTGCGCATGCCAAAAAGAGAAAGTATTTTCCAAACATCAGATAAAGCCACAAAAGAACCAAATATGCCGACACCGTGGCTATGGGCACCACGACGTACAGATAGTATATCTCAAAACAATATAGAAGACAAAGCTAATAAAACTAAAATAGCTGAGTATTATAGACTGTTGTACGTTGCTATGACACGTGCTGCAAAACGATTGTACATTTACGGCTTTGTTCAAAAAAATAAAAGCGCAGCTGATTTATGCTGGTATAATCAACTATGGCGAGTAATATCAAACGACGAACGTGCTATAAAGTCGGAAGAATTTATCAGGATTGAAGATGTCAAATAAGCTAAAAGATATTTTGTTCCAAATAGACCAGCGGGAATTTGCAACCAAAACTGGCTACGAGAAGCATTTGAAAATGCAAAAAATCGTTATTGAAAATGGCGCACTGCAAGGCGATGCCAGTATATGTGCAGAAATTGCAAGCCGCCCAGAATTGCTTAAATTTTTTGGCTCAAATTCAAAAACAGAAGTTCCTATTGCGGGCTACATAAACGACCGCTTTATAAGCCGAAGAATAGACAGGCTTGTAATTGACGACAAAGAACACAATGTTTATGTTATGGACTATAAAACGGATATAGACAAGACCACTTTTAGAGAGAAATATAACAAACAACTTAATGAATATGCTGCTTTACTAAAGTCCATATATCCAGAATATAAAGTTTTTTGCTATATACTCTGGCTAAACGATTTTACCCTGGAAAAAATATCATAAAATCTCTTGAAAAAAATAATTCAATCAGCCTATAATTCCAACATGTTAACGCGTTTATACATATCTAATATAGTTTTAATAGAAAAGCTGAATCTTGAGTTCGGTAGTGGACTGAATATTCTAACTGGCGAAACTGGTGCAGGAAAAAGTATTTTACTAGATGCGCTTGCATTGGCTTTAGGTGGGCGTTCTGACACTGGCCTTATTCGTCACGGTTGTGAAACAGCTTCTGTAATAGCTGAGTTTGATGGATCAAATAATAAGATACAAGAAATTTTGTCTGAAAACGGAATTGATTCAGAAGATGTCATTATATTACGTCGTAACTTAAGTTCAGATGGGAAAAGTCGCGCATGGATAAATGATGTTCCCGTTTCAATAAAAACACTAAAAGCAATAGGGGATGAATTAGTAGAAATACATGGTCAATTTGCAAATCATGCGCTGTTAAATCCCGCTACTCACAAAGACTCACTAGATTTGTTTGGAATAAAAAATATACCAGAATACAAAGAATTATTAGAAACTGTTAAATTAAAATATAAAAACTATCATGATGCAAAAAAACGATTGCAAGAATTAGAGGAACTTGTAAAGAAAGCCGATTTAGACAGGGACTATTTAATACATAATGTAAAAGAACTAGAAGCTTTAAATGTAAAAGTCGGTGAAGAGGACGAACTTTCTGAAAAAAGAACCATTATGATGAATGCAGAAAAGGATAGCGCAATACTGTCTGACGCGTCTGCTGCATTATCTCCACGCGGGGAATCGTTAGATTCTCAAATTTTTTCTGCTGCACATATATTAGAAAAAATAAAAACCACACCCAATCCATACAGCGAACAAATAGATGCACTATACAATGCTGCGCAAATTTTATCAGATGTAATAGAAAAAATTGCCCCACAAGATATAGATACCGACAGTCTTGACGCTATTGAAGAACGGTTGTTTGCTATACGGGCCGCTGCCCGAAAACATCGTGTTACGGCAGATGAGTTGCCAGATAAGTTGGCTCAAATGACCGAGCAGTTAAATACAATCGAGAACTCTGACGCTGAACTATCAAAAGCCAAAACAGATTTAAATCACACAAAACAAGAATTTGATAAATCAGCCTCTCAATTAACACAACTTAGAATGCGGGCCGGCCAAAAGCTGCGTGATAAAATTTTGTCAGAATTACCAGAATTAAAGCTTGGTTCTGCCGATTTTATGGTCGAAATAACAAACACGCTTCCAACATCTTCTGGTTGTGATGATGTTGTGTTCATGATAAAGACAAATCCAGGGATGCCTTTTGCACCATTGCATCGTGCAGCTTCTGGTGGCGAATTAGCACGTCTGATGTTGGCGTTACGTGTGGTATTAGCAACAAACGAACCGTCACATACTTTTATCTTTGATGAAATAGATACGGGCATAAGTGGTGCAACGGCAAATGCGGTTGGAAAGCGTCTAAATCTTTTATCAAAGCAAGCTCAAACTCTTGTAATTACACATTCTGCCCAAGTTGCAGGATTTGCAGACAGGCATTTTAAAATTGCAAAAACATCCGATGGCGAAAAGACAACCACAACCGTTTCAGAGCTTAACGGTGACGAAAGAATAAATGAAATAGCCAGAATTATCAGCGGCGCAGAAATAACACCAGAATCATTAGCAACTGCAAAAACGCTGATAAAACAATAAGTAAAAGTCTAAAGTTTAATTATTCCGTCAACAAATTCTATCGTTGCTGGCTTCCTATTTTCGTCCGCGCGACTTACTATGTTATTCTCTTCATCTCTGACTATTGCATAGCCACGCTTCAATACATTTTTATAACTTAAAGAATTCAACATCTGACTTAAATGTAAAACCGCCTGATTTAAAGTTAGCATTTTACTTTGCAAAATATTTTGAAAAGATGATATTGCCTCCATTCGCTGGTGGTAAGTTGCTATTTTACTGTTTATAAATATATTCATAGTGCGACCACTATCATCCAGTCTCTGTTGTTGCTCCATAACAAGTTGTTTGGGGCTTTTAATAGCAATTGCGTCCACTCTGGACTTCGCATTAGTCAATCTGGTTGTAAAATTATTTGATAACCTATGCCACAAATTATCTAGTTCTTGTATAAGAGATATTTTTGTTGGGACAACCATTTCCGCTGCGCCGGTTGGCGTCGGTGCCCGCAAATCAGCGGCATAGTCTATTAGCATCCAGTCTGGTTCATGTCCAACACCTGATATAAGCGGAATCTCGCTTGCTGCGGCGGCACGTACAACAACTTCTTCAGAAAACGGCAACAAATCTTCTAGTGCACCACCACCACGAGCAACGATGATAACGTCCACGTTTTTTGCCCGATTAAAATACTCTATCCCCGCTGCAACCTCAGCCGCAGCAGTTGTGCCCTGAACTGTTGCAGGGTACAAAACTATTGTTACAGGAAAGCGCTCACGTAATCTATTTTGAATATCTTGGAACGCAGCGCCCGTCGGACTTGTAACAATACCGATACGCTGTGGAAATCTGGGAATAGGTTTCTTTCTTGCTTGGTCAAACAACCCCTCGGCAGCCAATTTGCGTTTCCGTTCTTCCAGCATTTTAAGTATCGCACCGACACCAGCCATTTCTATTTCGCTGACAATTACCTGATAATTACTGCGCGCTGGATAGGTAGTGAAACGTCCTGTTATTATAACTTCTAACCCGTCTTCCAGTTTAAACGGAACAGGTGTACCACGCCATATTATTACAGATATAGCTGCCCCTGCGTCCTTTATAGTCATATACATGTGCCCTGAAGAAGCACGTGTGATTTGCGACAATTCCCCACGAATACGGATGCGCGGGAAGGCCGTTTCAACAACATTCTTTAATAACGCCGACGCGTCAGAAACGCTGAATATCATATCGGGTTGCACAAAAGGTTCTGGTTTTTGCATGATTTTATGTTATAATTTAGTGTGTAATTAATTGTGGAGTTATTTTATGCTTAATCTAGAAAATTTGCAACTGATAAATACCAATTCACCACGAGAAACGCTCGCCTATAAGGGTAACGGTGTAGTATATAAAATCCCCGTAAAGCGCACTAATCCGGCATATGCAAAAGTATGGCTGGACAAACAAAAACTTAGCAAACAGGTTGCAGATTCTGTATCAGCAAAAAAAACTTCTGACACATACACAATCCCAAAAATATTAGAAATTTCCGACAAGGAATTTTTCGTTAAAGAAGAGTTGGTTACAGGTGAAGCTTTAAAATCATCATTTGTAGAAACCCTAACCCCAGAAGAACTAGACATAATATACAAAGGGCTGGCTAATTTCACAAATGACATAAATCAATCCAGAAGCGTTCTAACACAAAAAGACTCGTTTGATATTTCTACAAATATAAATTATGTCGGTGGCACACCAATGTCAGATGTACTAGAAGGATTGAAAAAGTATCTGCCAGAAAAATCCTTAGACATAGTGCGTATGGCCAAAGATTGGTTTGACACAGCTGCTGAAAATGATGCCAGTGTTGTTTTTGCGCATGGCGATATAAACGAGCACAATGTATTATTTGATAGAAAAACAAAAAAACTATCTATTCTCGATTTCGCAGAAGCAAAATACCAAAACGCAAATTATATGTTTTATGTAGACTACGCTAGACTTGGTTGGTTAGACATAGATAGACTAGTAGAAGAATATGAAAAACTACCAAAAGCACAACCTGTCAGGACAAAAACAGATATAAAAGTAAAAGATATGCGTAATGCTTTATATAACTTTAAAAGCACCGCCGAAGAATTTTTAAAAAAACCAAACGTTGCAACGAAAATACGCCTTGGTTTAATTTCTCAGTACATAGATAAGATAAAACAGCTTTATGAAAAAGTAACGGGCTTTAACGATTTTGAAAAGGGCTTAACAAATATCAATACATTAAATCAAATAAAAGAAAAACAAAATAACGTAAAAAAAGCAGCAGCAAAAAAGAAAGGGAAACGTAAATAGAGCACAACTTTATTTACGTCCCAAAGACCGCAAAGCATTTTCGAAAACTATTTTGCTTAAATCTATACCCATATAATTGGCGAATTTATAGGCTCTAAGGAACTCAAAATCACTACTTACATATTTGCCAATTTTATCGTATGGAATTTCTATGTAGCCCCCATTTGAATCAATAAATTGATCAAAAGTCAGATCAAGCGCTTCACCTGTAAATCTATTTTCAAGCCACACATGATTGCCAATATCATATTCCCCAGACGATACCTTTTTTAATCTCCAAATTACCGAACCATCTGGCATACGGAACAAATGATTCCATGTGTAACTTGCAATGCCGCAAAAACCAGCAGAAAAAAGTTTTTTATTTAAACGATCTTCCTCGTACGAGCTTGCTAAAACCTGTCGCCGCAAGTCACTATTTTTAAAAACTGTACGAAAAACCTGCACAGCCTGAACCATATCGTACTTTGTGCTAAACTCTGGTATAGCAGAATACCTTTTTACCTGTTTCTTTAATTTGTCGGTTGCTAAATCGTACGTGTTCATATCAACTTCTTTAAAGTTCTGTTAATGGCCAACGGGGACGCGGTGCTACTGGCTGCGTTACAATTTTACCTTGCTTATAATTTTCTATACCTGCCCACGCAATCATTGCTCCATTATCCGTACACAAATTCATCGGTGGGGCAGCAAACACAACCCCATACGTTGCCGCCAATTTTTCCATTCCAGCACGTACAGCACTATTTTTAGCCACGCCACCTGCAACAACAAGCGTTTTTGGTGCTGCAGAAATAACTCTGCTATCTTTAAAGGCGTTGCCCAAGCGGTCTATTATACAATCAACCACCGCCGCTTGAAACGACGCACAAAAATCATTTATAAATTCATCAGAGTAGGGGGCAGAAATGCGACTTAAAAAAGTTCTCGCTGCGGTCTTTATCCCACTAAAAGAGAAATCGCACCCTGGTTTATCGCATAACGGTCTTGGAAATTTAAACGCCTTAGGATTACCAAGTGCAGCCCTTTTATCTACGACGGGACCACCAGGGTAACCAAGACCTAACATCTTTGCAACCTTATCAAAAGCCTCGCCCGCACTATCATCTAAGGTCTGACCAATCATTTCATACTTCCCAACACCACGAACCAGTAATATCTGACAATGCCCACCAGACGCCAGCATCAGCAAATAGGGAAAATCAACATTTGTTACCCCATCTGCACCACTTGCAGACGCCGCATGTAGCCGCGGCACTAACGCATGTCCCTCTAAGTGATTCACAGCCACTAACGGCTTTCCAGTAGATTGAGCAATTCCTGTCGCCGCCATCCAACCAATCAACACGCCTCCTATCAATCCAGGCCCCGCAGTTGCGGCAATAACATCTATGTCTTCTAGAGTTTTTCCGGCTCCGGATAAAGTTTTTTTAATTACCTCGTCTATTGCCAATATATGTGCACGCGCCGCTAATTCTGGTACAACCCCACCATACTTTTGATGTTCTGGTATTTGTGAATAAATTATATGAGACAATATATTTCGGTCAGAATCCACTATCGCCGCAGATGTTTCATCGCAAGATGATTCTATACCCAAACAAAGAATAGGGCGGTCTCCTTTTGATTCATGACCTACCCCTTGCATTGTTCCCATATCCATACGAATTAATTTATCTTCACTCATTTTATTCTCACTAGCATTATTCCAATATTATTTTTTGACTTAGCACGCTGCGCAACATAATCATAAAAATCTGCATCCATCACGTAGCCGTATTTTGACGATGCATGCCTTAATATCACACCCCCAGGCAATAACAACCCCATATGAACAACTGCCAAGTCCGTACCTATTTTATCACTTTTTTCAGATTTTCCAGAAATAAATAAGACTATTAGTGTTTCTTTGTTGTCTATTCGCTTCAAGTCATCATAAGAAATATATTCTAATTCAATCGTAACTGGTGACACATCTTCATAAATCTTATGAACAGCTTTTAGCCAATTTTGTTTATCTATGGTAACTGTTCTGACAGAAACCTTGCCATAAGCATTGCTGACATTTTCTACTAAATCAGAGTTATTTTGCAACCAATCCGTCTCTATAAAATGATTTCTATTAAAAAAATCTACCTTTCCGTTTTTATATCTTATATCTGTAAGCTTATCAACATCACCACCCGCCAAAACCGTCTCTACAAACGTGGTACAATCAAAAGCATCAAATCTAATTAAAGGGTCTTTATCTGGTAACTTTTCTTCCCCCAATGGGTCATTCAGATACCTAGTTCCGACATACGTACGACTAAAATCGGAATAAAAATCATTATTGACACAACAAGCTGATAATAACAATAAAGATATCAGCCACTTAACCATCTTAATTATTTTGATTCACCTGAATGCCAGTATAGCACAGTGCCACAGCGTCACGTACAGCCATGTCACCAGAATCTGGAATCTCTGAAATTTTATCAACACACTTAACTAGCAAATCTAAATCAGAATCCGAAGCAGACAAAATTTGAGCAGCCGTCATACGCCTAGTCACATCAGCGGCGCGCCATTGTTTTAAATTTCCATTTTCAAGATCGCTAGATTTCATCGCAAAGAAAAACACCACAACAAACAGAATCAAAACAGCAATACCAATGAAAAGCTTTAAATATTTTTTTAAAAACTTCATCTCTTGTTCTCCTCTATTTATTCGCACTTTACCAACCACAAGTCATAATCCGGATTTTGCAAAGGATTGTCACCAGGTTCATTTGCACTCATCCAACCACTAAATATTTTCCCGTTATCGTCCTTAGACACTTCTATAAACATAAAATAATCTTCTGCATCAAACGGGTCCGTCTGTTTGCATGATCTTACCAGTAAATTTAATTTTTCATATTTTGCATTTTGCCCAACAGGAATAGTCACTAACTGAACTTTTCCTGCCGCTTTATTCATTATACGCACAACCGCACTTTGACGGTCTATATACGCATCGGCATTAGTAGATATTACAAAACATAAAAAAATAGAAAATAACGATATAACTTTTCTCATGTAGAACATATTACAGTCAGGCAAAACCAAAGTCAAACTATTAAAAACGTAAAATAAAAAATCCTGCAACAAGTGCAGGATTTTCCAGACAAACAACTGAATTATTTATCTGCTTTCTTTTCTGCGGACGCAGCTGACAAATCTTCAACGATACGCGCTTTTTTGCCAGACAAGCCACGCAAGAAGAACAATTTCGCACGACGAACCTTACCTGTACGAACCTTTTCAATTTTTTCAATTGCAGGACTGTACAATGGGAATTTACGTTCTACGCCAACACCATAAGATTCACGACGAACTGTAAAGGAAGCATTATTTCCTTCGCCACCGTCACGTGCAATTACGACGCCTTCAAATACCTGAATACGGAATTTGTCACCATCTTTAATTTTTACGTGTACTTTGACTGTATCACCAGCTTTAAAAGCAGGGATTTTTTTGTCACCCTTTAATTTTTCAACTTGGGCTGCTTCAATTTTTTTAATAATGCTCATTTTATTTTTCCTTTATTAAATCCGGACGACGTTCTTGTGTTATCTCGTCCGATTGTTGTTTCCGCCATCTTTCTATATTGCCGTGATGACCGGACAGCAGGACTTCTGGGACTTTACGTCCACGCCATGCCGACGGGCGGGTATATAACGGCCATTCAAGCCCCCCGATTTCGAAACTTTCATTAGCGGTAGCCTCGGCACCACCACCAAGCACATTATCCATCACGCGAACAACGCTGTCAATAAAAACCTGTGCGGCAACTTCACCACCCGACAGTATGTAATCACCTATGGATAACTCCATTATATCATATTCATCTATGATTCGTTGATCTATTCCTTCGTAACGACCACAGAGTAGGGTATATTTTGCGTCTTTATCGGCGGCGAATTCACGAACCATTTTCTGATTTAATTGTGGCCCCCGCGGTGAAAAATATATAATTTTGCCATGTTCTTTAATAGAATCAATTGCATCCCCCAATACATCCGCACGCATAACTTGTCCAACACCACCACCGAACTGTTCGTCATCAACGCTACCATAATTATCATGCGCAAAATCACGAATATTTATCGTATCAAAAGACCACACTTTGTTATTTAATGCACGCCCAACAACACCAGAACCAAGAGTTCCTGGAAACATTTCTGGAAAAATTGTTAGTATGTTAAAATGCATAAATTAACGCCCCTTATTGGCCCCTTTATATAACTTATATAAGTGATGTATGCCACGCCCACGATAAGTAAATCCCTTAACTACAGCGTCTTCATAATATATGAAATCACCCCCGCAAAATCTTGGCATTCCCTTATTATTAGAAACGTAAGGGCAGACCGAAGCGACTGGAATAATCTTGCGTCCCCATCTATCTACAGGGTATTCAGAAAACAACGGACAAATATTAACGCAACTGCAATATCTACTCGTTCCTTCTTCTGTTTTTTTGATAACAGGTTCTGGATTTGGAACAAAAATATAATCTTGGTTCTCTATCACAAAAGTTTTAGACATGGGTTTTATCTTTTTAGCCACGAAAATCTCCTATACATTAATTATTTTTCGTTCAACATCAACACTGGCCCCAACGAAAGAAATCATCTCGCCAGTATCCAGTTCAAGAATATCCCCCCCACCATAATTTTGGATATTATCAACCAATCCAATAGTTATGCCGTCACGAACAACACGCATACCTATTAAATCTGTTTGATAGTATTCCCCAGATTTTAATTCTGGCAGGTCCTTGCGATTTACAAACAACTCGGTATTTCGCAACAATTCAGCTGCATTGCGGTCATTTACCCCATCAATACGCGCAATAATAACACTTGATGACGGCACAGCACGAACAAAATGGAAAGCCCCATCCACTAATTTATTGCCATGCACCTTTAACGTTTTTAAATCTGATGGTGCTTGAGTATACGTCTGCACGCGCACTTCACCACGGATTCCCTGTGGTGCGACAATTTTTGCAACTAAAATTTCTTTTCTATCAGTCATTATTTCAGTTAAATGCCCGGTTTTATCCGGGCATATGCAAAATTATTTATTCAGCAACCGCTTCTTCACTTGCTGCTGGTGCTTCTGCCTCTGCCTTAGCAGCAGCTTCAGCTGCAGCCTTTTCTTCAGCTATTTTTGCCAACTTATCTTGCTTGTCTTTTATTTTTTGCAACGTTTTTTCAGACTGTTGATTCTTCTTTGTCTGATTTGGAACTTTGCGAGCTTCAACCAAGCCAGCATTTGCTAAAAATCTATAAACACGGTCAGATGGTTTCGCACCCTTTGCCAACCAAGCTTTTACTTCATCAACTTTTAATACAACGCGATTAGCGTTATCACGTGGCAGCATTGGATCATATTTACCAACAACTTCCAATACGTTACCAGAATTACGTGCATTACGAGAATCTGTAACTACTACGTGGTAATATGGACGCTTTTTTGCCCCAAAACGTGCCAATCTTATAACAGTTGCCATAATTTTGCTCCTTAATTTTATTTAAACTGTTTTCCCAACAATTTTGCACAACAAAAACGACATCAAGAGCGAAACTCGCCGGTTGATGTTCCAAACACATACCGTGTACTGGATAAACTTGAATAGCAATCTTTTGGGATTTGCAAGCTGTATTTTGTACTAAAAAAATAAAAAAGTCAAATATTTTATACTTTATCTATCTGTTTTTGTGTTATAATCCTACGCGTAAGACGAAAGGAGAAAAAAATGAAAAAAATTTCATTATTAGTTTTAGCAGCTGCTACAATTACGGCATGTTCTGATAACGCACCTACACCAGAAGATTTTATGACAATTGAAAATGAGATTCAAGCAATTGCAGCAAATGGTACACCATTAACAATCGTCTCGCTGGGTGCAAATGGTGATTATGTTTTACAAATTCCTAAAACTGATGCAATTGCTGAGATTGCAGCGAAAGAAAAAACCGCGAAATTTTTATCGGCAGAAATACGAGAAGATATAGTAAAAGATGGCTATTGCTTATTAAATATAATACCTGAAAGGGCTATGGAGGCAATGGGTACACCAGAAGACAAATGTAATTTCCGCTTATTCTGTGGGTCATTAGAAGATACATCAGCAGAAGCATATGCCGTATCGGTTTGTTCAGAATAAATAAAAAATCCCCAAAAGGGGATTTTTTTAATACCAACCGCGAAGTTTCATTGCAGCTGCCACACGCTTTATAGAGTGCATATATGCTGCTTCGCGCATAGACACATTATATTCTTCCTTTATTTTATAAATTGCGTCAAATGCGTTTTTCATAGCAACTTTTTCTTTCTGTTCAACTTCGTCTTCTTCCCAATAATAACCATAACGGTTCTGTACCCATTCGAAATAAGAAACTGTCACGCCACCAGCATTTGCCAAAATATCTGGTACAACAGTAACGCCGCGTTTTAAAAGAATTTCTTCTCCTTCCAAAGTTGTTGGACCATTTGCACCCTCTACGACCAAATTAGTTTTTATTAATGGCGCAGTATCCTTATTAATGGTATTTTCCATTGCACATGGCGACAAAACATCAACATCCAGCCCCCAGAATTGTTCAACACTAATTTCTTCTGCACCTTGGAAATCTTTTATACTACCACCGTTTTCTGCCTTGAATTTCATCAACGCGTCTATGTCAATACCGTCATTATTAAATAATGTAGTATTCCATTCAGCTATTGCAACGACCTTTGCACCCATATTGTGTGCGCATTTTGCGGTAAAGCTTCCGACATTTCCAAAGCCTTGTATAGCAACACGTGCGCCATCCAAAGTTTTTCCAATTTTTTTAAGTGCTTCACTCATAATGATAGAAATTCCAAGTCCGGTTGCGGCATTGCGGCCCTTGGAACCTGCAAGCTCAACCGGTTTCCCCGTAAACGTCCCGAATGAAGCATCTCCTGATAGTTTTATATATTCGTCTACCATCCACGCCATGATTTGACCATTGGTATTAACATCTGGGGCAGGGACGTCTTTCTTTTCCCCTAGTATTGGGTATATTGCATCTACATAACCACGACATAATCTTTCTAATTCACCAGAGGATAATGTCTTAGGGTCAACAATTATTCCGCCCTTGCCGCCACCATATGGGATCCCTGTAACAGAACACTTAAAAGTCATCCATATAGAAAGCGCGGCAACCTCATCGCGACTTACATTTGGATGAAATCTTATTCCACCTTTTGAAGGGCCAACGGCACTATTATGCTGTGCACGAAAACCAGTAAACACTTTTATTGTACCGTCATCCATCTTTACTGGTATAGAAACTTCTATCATGCGTTGTGGATATTTTAAAATTTCATAAACGGCTGAATCCAAGCCAAGCTTTTCGCAAGCAACTTTTACCCTTTGCTGCGCCCCAATTAAAGGATTTAAATTTTCATTTGCCATAATTAAAACTCCCTTTTGTTTTCATAACAGGCAAATATAAATGTAGGCCCTAAAAAACTTAAAAGCAACCTCAAAAGAGCGCATGTGTTTTATGCTGGACTTTTTAACCAATAGGGTATAAAATCGAGCCATAAATGCGGGCGTGGTATAATGGTAGCACGTCAGCTTCCCAAGCTGAAGACGAGGGTTCGATTCCCTTCGCCCGCACCAGGATAAAACAAAAGTGGGGCTCGCCCCACTTTTTATTTTTCTTTTTTGTTTTGTTCCATATTCGAAATCAGATCTAGGTAAAATTCGTATTTTTTTTGAATGGATTTTATAACTTTCTTATTGGCATTTTTTTGAATCGACCTTTTTAAATTTGCTACCTCCTGCATAATTGCAAAGGCACGCAAAATCTTTGCCCGCTGTTCCAATGAAGTTACCAATGCCATTAAATTTTCTAATGACAGCTCTTTATCTGTTTTACCTTCCATAAAACGTTTAAAACTTTGACGTTCTTCATTCATTATTTACTTGCTCCTGTTGGGATTTGTAATAATTGTTTTGGGAATATCAAATCAGGGTTTTCTATATTGTTACGTTCTGCAATTATGCTGAACAAAATTCCACGACGCAAAAAATTACGTGCAATTATCCACAAGCAATCACCCTTACGAACTGTATAATATGTATCGTCATCTCCTGTCATTTCAGGCATAGTAAACTCACGTGTAACTTCTGCAATTGTACGCCCGTCACCATCATGCAAGCGAATTGTTAGTTTATATTCTTTGCCTGTTTCTAATGTGCCAACATCAGCACCCAAACCAAAATGCTTATGATCAGACACACGTGCAAAACCCAAATACTTATCATTCAGCGACAAAGAAACGCGCAATCTTGGCAAAGAATCACCTGTTACTACGATGCGTCCTGTATCTAAATAATCTATTTTAGACACTACCAAATCTCCATCAACCAGCATTGTTGGTGCCTGCAATAAAGTGCTGCCATCTTCTGTCATTAACAAAGACACAGAGTTAGCATAACCTCGTTCAGAAACATAAACAAATACATTTTCTTCTGACTTGATATTGCCTTCTACACCAATCAAAGAAATCGTATAATTACCTGGTTCAAATTTACGATTTGGCGAGTACACAAATTCACCATTTTTATCTGTGCGTTCGGTCGCCACTATATCACCGTTTATGACCACAGATATGCTGTTATCTGCTAACCAACGACCTGCAACTATAATATTACCCTCTGGTTCTATACGAACAATGTCAAACGAAGGGACAGGATTTTCGACTACCGCTTGAATTTTTGGTTCTGCAACAGATGGTACTACCACAATTTTATCGTTTGCACTATGAAAGAAAGCCACCCACACTGCAATTAAAACAACCATAACCGCGCATAAAATAGGGAACCAGTACGCAGCCAATCCTGTACGGCGAGACTTGGAACTTTCTGAACTTAATGGGATTGACTCACCTTGTTCATTTTTTGGATTTGGTCTAGCAAAAATATTTAAGGTTTTTAAAAACCGGCGCGCAAAAGTACGACGATTTTCCATCCAATCATTTTGTTGCGCAATAGCATTATCTATCAAATCGTCCGTAGAACGTTTTGTCTTGCCCATGTTGTTAGCTTTATTATTCTTTGCCATACCGAAAATCTCCTGCTGGTTAATAACTACTTGTGTTGGACAAATTATTGCAAAAATATTTTCTTTGTCAACTTATTTATGTTATAATTCAGTTTACTAGAGTAGGGGAAAAATATGAAAAAAATTGGTGTTATGACAACAGGCGGTGATTGTTCAGGTTTAAACACCGTTATACAGCGACTATATCGTGGTGCGACGTTACGAGGTTGGGAATTTATTGGAATTTTAGATGGCACAGACGGGCTTTGTGAGAATCCACCACGAATAATAAAATTCAAAAATGACACATTACCAATCGAAGCTGCAAGACTTGCTGGCAGTTTTTTACACAATGGCAGGGCAGACGCATTAAACTTCGAAACAGCTGCAAAAGCTGGAAAAATAGAACGCTTTAATAAACAAATCAGAAAAGCGCTATTAGAATTAAAACTGGACGCAATAATTTTAATTGGTGGCAATGGAAGCCTATCTCTTGCTTGGTGTAATAAAGAAATATATACAGGTTTGCAACTAGTTTGCATTCCAAAAACAATCGACATGGACATACCGTTAACAGACCGCACAATAGGTTTTAATACGGCGGTTCAGCAGTTAACTTCTTTCTGCGATCAGCTTATGCTTACGGCGCGCAGCCATCACAGGTGGTTTGTTACCCAAACGATGGGGCGCGATTGTGGTCAACTAGCTTTGAACGCGGGTATAGCAATAGGCGCAACTGCAATTTTAATTCCAGAAATAAAATTTGATGTTGATGCATTAATTAAACATATAAAGAACGCTCCGACGGATTACGGTATAATTTTGGTATCCGAAGGCATATCTTTACGTGGTCACTCTGGCAAACCAGCTGATATGATTTCAAGAAAATTAACAGCAGCTGGAATTGTAAATCGAACAGCATATCCAGAACATACTCAACGTGTTGGCGATACAACAGCGGCTGACAGAATTTTGGCAACTCGCATGGCAGACTGCGCTTTACGTGCCATAGAAAACAATGAAACTTACGTTATGACTGCAATTAATGATTGCAAATGTGAAACTGTTAGTCTGAAAGACTTTTTTGACTCGGGCTCTGTAACGGCAGACCCTAACATACCAGACATAAAAACACCTGACGCATATGTATCGCCAGATGACCCGCTGTTACAAATAGCAACAGATATGGGTATTTATATTGGTGAATCAAAATAAAAATCCCCAGAAAGGGGATTTTTATTTTACTTCAATTTACCACAACAATGTTTGTACTTCAAACCAGAACCACACGGGCAGGGCGCGTTTCGTCTGGCTTCGCCAGCTTCATTTAACGCGGCATCATGTTTAGCCCTTTCTTTTTCCGTTGCGGCCACATCTTCACGAGTCAATTCCATACGACAAATATAAGATACTGACATTATCTTAAAATTATTTATCGTATTTTTAAATAAATCCAACGCTTCTCTTTTATATTCATACAAAGGATTCTTTTGTGCATAACCACGTAATCCTATGGCAGTTTGAAGATAATCCATCTGCTGAAGATGACGTTTCCAAACAGAATCCAGTGCACCAAGCATCATTTGACGAGTCGCCATCTGCATAAGTTCAGGTCCATATTTTTCTGTCTGATTTTGATAACGACGCATAGCCAAATTATACAAAATTTCATAGGCACGACGTTCAGATACCGTTTCGTCGGTTTTCCACTTTTCAATATCCGTGATATCCAAAGCAAATACACGCAACATTGCGTCATGAATTCCCTTGGTATTCCAATCCGCCTGATGAGATTTTTCTGGTATATTGTTCTCGCAAATCATCTCGACCACATCGCCAATCATTTCTTGTGCTAGTGGCTTTAAGTCTTCAGATGTCATCAAATCGTCGCGCTGCTTATAAACAACACCACGCTGTTCGTTCATAACATCATCGTACTTCAACAACTCTTTACGAGATTCAAAATATCTAGCTTCTACACGCTTTTGCGCTTTTTCCAAAGCCTTGGTTATCCAAGGATGCGTAATTGCTTCGCCAGGTTTTAACCCCAACGTAGTCAACATACCTTGCAAGCGGGCAGCACCAAATATACGCATTAAATCATCATCTAACGCCAAAAAGAACTTTGAATCCCCAGGGTCACCTTGACGTCCACTACGTCCACGCAACTGATTATCGATACGGCGAGATTCATGGCGTTCGGTTCCGATTACATACAAGCCCCCAGCATCTAAAACCTGCTTTTTATTATCTTCGATTCTTTTATATATTTCCGCCTTTTTTGTCTCGAAATCAGGATCTTCAGGGTCTAGCTCTGCAATCAGTTCTTCTGCATTACCACCAAGTTTAATATCCGTACCACGACCAGCCATGTTCGTCGCGATAGTAACAGCACCAGGTGCACCAGCTTGTGCAACTATTTTCGCCTCGGACTCATGATGTTTAGCGTTCAAAACAGCAGGGTTTATTCCCAGTCTTTTTCGAACTATCGCCGCCAGTTCTTCAGATTTTTCAATTGATACAGTGCCAACCAAAACTGGCTGTTTCCGTGTCATGCAATCTTCTATCTGTTTTATTATAGCATCGTATTTTTCATCCTTATTACGGTATATCTCATCATGGTGATCAATACGCGCAACAGGACGGTTTGTTGGTATAGAAACTACTCTCAATTTATAAATTTCTTCAAACTCTGCTGCCTCTGTCATCGCAGTTCCAGTCATACCAGACAAAGTCGGGTACAAACGGAACAAGTTTTGATACGAAATACTAGATACAGTCTGATTCTCAGGTTGAACTTTAACATGCTCTTTCGCTTCAATAGCCTGATGCAAACCTTTGCCAAAGCGACGTCCTGTCATAACACGCCCAGTAAATTCATCTACTATCAATATTTCGCCGTTACGAACGACATAATTAACATTCTTTTGATATAGATGATGCGCTAATAAAGACTGCTGAATATGCATAACTAAAGCAGCATTTTCAGATGCATATAAATTATCCCCTATCAACAACCCTGCATTTTTTAACAATCCCGTTACAGTATCAACACCAGATTCTGTCAACGTAACATGCCTATCTTTTTCGTCTTTTTTATAATCACTTGGTGATAATTGCGCAACTACTGCATCGACTTTTTCATATAATTCGCTTGTATCTTCTGCAGGACCAGAGATGATAAGCGGGGTTCTGGCCTCATCAATAAGAATACTATCTACTTCGTCAACTATTGCGAAGAACAATGGGCGCAACACTTGCTGAGCTTTTGAAAATTTCATATTGTCACGCAGATAATCAAACCCAAGTTCAGAATTTGTAACATATGTAATATCACATGCATACGCATTACGGCGCTCGTCATCTGTCATATCATGCTGGATAATACCAACTGTCATTCCTAAGAAACGGTACACCTGACCCATCCAACCGGCATCTCGGGCAGCCAAATAATCATTGACCGTTATCAGATGAGCCCCCTTACCATGCAAAGCCTTCAAATATAAAGCTAATGTCGCAACCAGTGTTTTACCTTCACCAGTTTTCATTTCTGCAATCTGGCCATTATTTAAAACCATACCACCAATAAGCTGAACATTAAAATGTCTTAGCCCGATGGAACGTATAGCTGCCTCTCTTACAACTGCAAAAGCATCTGGTAAAATATTTTTTTCTTTTTCCCCGTCTGCTAAACGTTTGCGCAATACATCGGTCTGTGCACACAGTTCTTCGTCAGACATTGCATGATATTTCGGTTCCAAGTCATTTATCAAAGAAACGACTTTATCATAGGACTTCACGACCCTATCATTGGCAGAACCTAACAATTTTGTAATTACATTTTTAAACATACCAAAATCCTTGTCTTTTACTTGAAAGGTATAGCAATTTTGAGCCTTGCGGTCAAGGTACTTTATGATATAATGCAAATGAAAGAACAAACAAGTATTAAAAAGAAAAAATAATGAGTTTATTGGGGGGATGATAGATGAAAGAACAGGGCGCACACAAATTAAATCCGGCAAATATAACTAGTGAAGTATATATTATTGCACCGACACAAATAGAGTATATATCTCAAATTTTTGCTGATAACGTGGCAGATGCATTAAACTTAAGAACTTTTGCACAAAAAATACGCCAAATAGCAGAACAATCTCTAAGAACCGCGCTTGGCGCAGCAAAACATCAAGGGGAACATAAATAAAATCGATTAACATCGAAATGAAAACGCGCTAAAAGCGCGTTTTTCTAATAAACAGAATATGTCTTCCCATTATATTTTATTTTTATAGGACTACTTACCGTTGTACTCATTTTTCCATAGTACACCGTGTTCCCAATCTTCACATTCAACGATGGCGTCGTCACCTTTTGGCTACTCAAGCCAACAGACCTGTCACCAATGTGAAGTGTTTTTGAATTTGTGCTAACCGGACAAACCGTGCCACCAGAACAAGAATACCCCGATGGACACACCTCACAAGAATTTCCAAAAGCAGGGCTGCTTATAGACTGCCCCATCCAACCAGACGTTCCGCAATCAGAAAGGTAGTATCCGTTACTACACTCATAGTATTTCTTATAAGAAGGGCAACTATAATCATAAGTAACTGGTAACATTGTGGTTGCGAAACCTGTGTTTATATAAAAAAACGCAAATAATACAGTAAAAACACTAAAAAAACGAAATCTTCTTCCCATGCGTTCCTCTCTTTAATGCTTTATTCTAAAAAAATTGCATATTTCGTGCAAGAGAAAAATACCTAAAAAAGCATCATTTTCATTGCAAATGCAAAAAAAAATAGTACCTTTACAGAATGACAGATGGGCAGAGCATAGCTGTCATATCTTCATGACAGAGGAAAGTCCGGACTGCATGGGACGGCATATCGGCTAATGACCGAGCGGAGCAATCCGACGATTAGAGCAACAGTGACGAATCGATTGAAACACATCGGGTGAAACGGGCAATCTCTATGCGCAGCAACCTCAAATAGGTCTCTTATAAGTTTGTCCCAAACGATAGAGACGGGTAGAGGGCTTGACATTTTGTGGTAACACAATCTGCAGATTAATTATGCTCGCTACCCCAGATTGGTTAGCAAAACTGAACTGGGGCAGAACAGAATCCGGCTTACAGTCCATCTGTTAAAAAAACGCCCATTATGGGCGTATTTCTTTTATAAAAATCAATTCCCCGATTGGGGGAATTGAATTATCTTGCTTACTTCTTTTCAGAAAAATCTGCATCACGGGCGCCATCTTCGCCGGATTTATTTTCACCGTTTTCAGATGCTTTTGCCGCTTCTTGGGACGCTTTATAAACAGCTTCGCCCAATTTCATTGATTTTTCCGTCAGCGCTTCGGTCTTTGACTTCAAGCTTTCAACTGTCGCATCAGATTTTGCCAATTCATCTGCCAATTCTTTCTTGGCATCTTCAATGGCCTTCTTTTCGTCAGCGCTAATTTTATCACCGTGTTCTTTTAACGCTTTCTCTACTGTAAAGACAGCAGTCTCCGCATTATTTTTAGCTTCCGCTAATTCACGTTTTTTCTTATCAGCGTCTGCATTTGCCGCCGCTTCATCAACCATACGTTTGATTTCCTCTTCTGACAAACCACCATCAGATTTAATAGAAATCGCTTGCTCTTTACCAGTACCTTTATCCTTTGCAGAAACGTGTACAATACCGTTTGCATCAATATCAAAAGATACTTCAATCTGTGGCATACCACGTGGAGCAGGGGCAATGCCTTCCAAATTAAACTGACCAAGCAGTTTATTATCAGCTGCCATATCACGTTCGCCTTGGAATACACGAATAGTTACAGCAGACTGATTGTCTTCCGCAGTACTAAATACCTGAGATTTCTTTGTTGGAATTGTAGTATTACGGTCAATCAAGCGAGTAAACACACCGCCTAATGTTTCAATACCCAAAGACAATGGGGTTACATCCAAAAGCAATACGTCTTTGACGTCACCTTTCAAAACACCACCCTGAATAGCAGCACCCAAAGCAACTACTTCATCAGGATTTACGCCCTTGTGAGGTTCACGACCAAAGAACTCCTTAACAACTTCCTGAACCTTTGGCATACGTGTCTGACCACCAACCAAGATAACCTCACTTATTTGACTCTTATCCAAACCAGCATCTTTCAACGCTTTACGGCACGGTTCTATGGTCTTTTGAATCAAATCATCAACCAAGGACTCCAATTTTGCACGAGTCAATGTTGTGTTAAAGTGTTTTGGACCTGTCGCATCGGCTGTTATAAACGGCAGGTTAATGTCTGTTGATGTCTTAGAAGACAATTCAATTTTAGCTTTTTCTGCTGCTTCTTTCAAACGTTGCAATGCCAACTTATCACCAGACAAGTCGATACCTGTTTGCCCCTTGAACTCGTCAATCAAATATTTCAAAATACGTGCATCAAAGTCAGAACCACCCAAAGCAGTATCACCGTTAGTGGACTTTACTTCAAATACACCATCAACGATTTCCAAGATAGAAATATCAAACGTACCGCCACCTAAGTCATAGACCGCGATTGTACCATTTTTATTCTTATCCAATCCGTAAGCCAAAGCTGCCGCCGTAGGTTCATTTACGATACGCAAAACATTCAAACCTGCAATACGACCCGCATCTTTTGTTGCCTGACGTTGAGAATCATTAAAATATGCAGGAACAGTAATAACCGCATCTGTTACTGTTTCACCCAAATAAGCTTCTGCATCCTTCTTTAATTTTGCCAAAATCATAGCAGAAATCTGAGATGGAGCATATTTTTTGCCATCTATCTCGACCCATGCATCACCGTTATCACCAGCAACAATTTTATACGGAACACGAGCTGCAATTTCCTTAACGGCTGGACTATCATAACGCAAGCCCATCAAACGCTTAATTTCATAAATCGTGTTTTCTGGATTAGTTACCGCTTGGTTCTTTGCAGTAATACCAACCAACTGTTCACCACTAGAAGTCATTGCGACAACCGACGGAGTTGTACGCTGACCTTCCGAGTTTTCAATAATTTTTGGATCACTACCATCCATGAAAGCCATGGCTGAATTAGTTGTACCCAAATCTATACCTAATACTTTTCCCATTTTTTTCACTCCTTCAAAACTGTTTTCTTTTGCTGCCTTAGCATATAGTGAACACGAAAGTCTTTTTCAAGACCACAGGAAAAAAATAATAAAAAAACCGCTCCTAAGAACGGTTTTCTCTTTCATTGCAAAGCAATTATTTCTTTGCTGGTGCTGCTGGTGCCGCAGTAGCCGCCGCTTTTGCAGCATCTGCTTCATCTGGCATCTTACCACCAATTGTAGCAAAAGCTAATTCTGCTTGGTGTAAACCTAGTTCAATTCCAGCAGGTAATACTAAATCTGAACCATGAACAGAATCACCAATTGTTAAGTTTGTTAAATCAATAGTAATTTTTTCTGGTATATCATGAATCAAACCACGCAAAGCAACTTTACGTACAGCAAAATTCAATACACCACCCAGTTTCAAACCCTTTGAAGTTTCAGCATTAATAACTTCAACAGGAACGCTAACATTAACTGGTTCTTTAACATTAATACGCTTAAAATCTGCGTGTATAACCTTGTCGGTTACAGGATGATATTGAACATCCATCAACATCGCGTCTTCATGACCATTAGCTGTATCAATTTCAAACAGCTTGGTACGCAAACTTGGTGTTTTCAACAACATTTCAAAATCACGACCACTCAGCTCAATAGCTACTGGGGCTTTCTTTTCACCGTATATAACGGCAGGGATGTTCTTGTTTTTACGGATGCTACGTGCGGCCCCCTTGCCAGCAGCGTTGCGAATTTCAGCTTTTAATTTTATTGCCATTTTTTATTCCTTTTATACAAAATTATTTGTTATCGTGACCTCCAAGGGTGCCACGCAGGGCGTATTATTTACTAAAATTATTGAAAAATCAAGGTTTTTATTCGACATTTCTCTTCAAGAACAAGAACCGTGCCCGACCATATGTTTTATCTTTCAAAACAGTCCAGCCATGTGGGGCATTTTTTGAATTTTCTGCCTCTTGCTCCCATATGACAATGGCATCTTCTTTTACCCGCTTTGATAAAGCCCTGACAAAAGCAAAACCTACATCTGCACAATCGTATGGGGCATCAACAAAAATAAGATCTGCAATTATTCCATACTTTTTCACCACGGTCATTGCATCAGCAAGTTCAGTTGTTGCATTAGTCCCCACATTCAATAAGCCTAAATTTTTTCGAACAGTTTTTATAGACTCTGGTGCAACATCCGTAAAAATTGCTTTTGCGTTTGGATATCTAGATAAACACTCTATACCAAATGCGCCACTTCCTGCGAAAGCATCCCAAACGGTAAAAGCATCTCCAGAATTAAAGAACCCTGCAGATATCATATTAAACAGCGCCTCGCGAGCCCGATTTTGAGTTGGCCGCGCCCCCTTTGGCAGGTATAACTTTCTTCCATGAAAGCGTCCCGAAATTATTTGCAATTTTGAATCCATACTGTAAAGTGTACATTATGAAGTTTATGAAGCAAGCTATAATTTTAGCAAACAAAGCAAAAGCTCATGAAGATGTGCCAATAGGTGCAGTAATTGTCCGTGATGGTGTCATCATTTCTCGTGGTGAAAATCAAGTACAGTTAAGAAAAAATCCTACACTACACGCAGAAATCGTTGCCATCAACCGCGCATGCAAAAAGCTAAATACAAAATTTCTGGACGGGTGCGACATTTACGTATCTTTAGAGCCTTGTTCTATGTGCGCTACTGCTATTTCTTTTGCACGAATAAAGAACATTTATTATGCAGCAGCAGACATCAAAGGCGGGGGTATCACAAGTAATTCCAAAGTGTACGAGACCGACAAACACCTATGGAAACCCCAGGTAACACAAATACCCGAGTTTGAAAAAGAATCTGCGACACTATTAAAAGAATTTTTCGCAGAAAGACGCAAAAAGAAAAACGGCGAATAAAATCGCCGTTTTATTAATCTATCAATGAACTTCCCGTCATATCTGCTGGTTGTGGAATATCCAGCAGTTTCAACATAGTTGGGGCAATATCCGCCAGCCCACCATCTCTGACCTTATAATTTTTATCAGAAACTACGATGAAGTTAACAGGATTGGTCGTATGCGCGGTCCATGGTAAATTATGTTCGTCATCCCACATTTTTTCGGCATTTCCGTGATCGGCCGTAATTAAAATCGTTCCGCCTAAATCCAATACAGCTGGCACTAAACGTGACAGTTGTACGTCTAGAAACTCCATAGCTTTTATTGCAGCTGGTTCTTTGCCGGTATGACCGACCATATCGCCATTTGCATAATTTAAAATAACTACGTCGAATTTGTCTAATTTAGGCAACAGAGCGTCTGTTATTTCCAATGCTGACATTTCTGGTTTTAAATCAAACGTAGCTACATCTGGAGACGGGATTAAAGTTTTTTCTTCGCCAACAAAATCTACATTACGCTCTGCATCAAAGAAATACGTTACATGGTTATACTTTTCCGTTTCCGCTATGCGTAATTGAGACTTACCATTTTTTTCTAAAATATCACCTAGCGTATTTTTTACTTCTTCATCTGGCAACAAAGCAGGGCATACTTCATTTAAACCCTCGCCATATTGAGAAAAACATAGCATTTTTGCCCCAGTACCTAACATTGCACGAACAATTTGGCGCGCACGATCACTGCGATAATTACCAAATAAAAATCCATCTTTTTCTGAGATTGCTACATCTCCGCTAATTACAGTCGGTTTAATAAATTCATCTGTTTCTCCACGCGCGTAGGCTTCTGCCAAGGCTTCGTCTATAGAGTCCGCAGTAAATTCAGATTTTGCGCACGCTATCGCATCAAAAGCAAGTTCAGTTCTGTCCATGTTTTTATTTCTATCCATGGCATAATAACGTCCTGACAAAGTTCCCCAAAATGCTTGTTTAGTTTCCAAGAACTCAGCCAAAGCATCTTTGATTTTTTCAACATAAACAGGTGCCGATTGCGGCGGTGTATCACGTCCATCAGCGATAAAATGAATGCATAGTTTTAAACCCGATTTTAAAATCTGCTTTGCGATTGTCATCATATCGTTAATATCAGAATGGACACGACCATCAGACATCAAACCTGCCATATGAACGATTCCTCCATCCGATTGAACCGATTTTATAAAAGTTTGCAACGGTAAATTATTAGTCCAGTTTTCCAATTGGAAACGGCGCAAGAATTGATTTACCACACGTCCCGCACCAATAGTAATATGTCCAACTTCTGAGTTTCCCATAGTGTTTTCTGGTAACCCCACCGCTGGACCACTAGCATCTAACTTTGAATGCGGATATTTTGCCAACAGTTCATTAAAGAAAGGCATTTTTGCCATAGCAACCGCATTGTGTTCTTTACTTTCACGAATACCAACACCATCCATAATACATAAAACAAGTGGTTTAGTCATATAAAAATCCTTTATGTTCTTCCTATTGCAAAAAAGTATCATAGCCGTTTTTTAATTGCAAAAGCAAAAGAAAAATTGTATAAATCGTATATAGGAAGTATTTCATAAACATAAAAGAGACATAAAAAGATGAGCGGAAAACCATTTCATCCTACTGCTGTTGACGAACACATTGGGCAACGCGTACAACTGCGTCGCTTAATGATGGGTCTGTCACAAAAAGATCTGGCTCAGATTTGTGGTGTTACGTTTCAACAAATACAGAAATATGAAAGCGCTGGCAACAGAATTTCCGCCTCACGCCTATTTGAATTAAGCACGGCATTAGAAACGCCAATATCGTTCTTTTTCAAAGGCTTGCCTGGTTACATGCCAGAACCTGCGCGCAATGGTCGTGTTCAAAGGGTATCAGAGCAATCAGCAGATGACCCACTTGCAAAAAACGAATCCTTACAACTGATAAATTTGTACTGGAAACTACCGAATGATGCACAGCGAGAAACTATAATGAAAATGTTAAAAGCCTTAAACGGGGAATCATAAAAAACCGCATTCAGCGGTTTTTTATGATTAATTTGCGGGCATAATTCCAGCAACCCCCATAGTTGTCCCGATAACATTCCCAGCGGTATTTATGTTATTAATACTGAGCCCACTATCCGTATTTGTATCTGGAAGTTCTGCTTGAACAAACGTGTTTGAAGTTGCACCAGTACTAGCACTAGTATTACTTGCCGTCCCCTTCACACAGTTTATATAATCATCTGGATAAGAGATTAACCAACATTGATCAGCTAAGTTAGATGTTTTTGTTTTATTTTTCCCATACACAAGATCTGTTTTAGAGAAAGCCAGAGCATTTACACAGTAACCAGAAGTCGGAGAATTTTCATCAAAAATTTGACCCGCCTGACAACGTATACACGTACCATCTGCCGGAGAGACACCCCGACTACCATCCTCTGAAGTACAAACCTCACATGTCCTATCCGCAGCCGAAACGAAAGCCTTAGTATTATCACTGCAACGATATTGGAAACAATCTTGGCTATCATCCACCTGATATAATGAATGTATATTCATATTAAAATCCGCCCAGCCACTACATAAGTTCTGCATCTGACATAAAACAGGTTCTATTTCTTCACAATCGGTGTTGTTGTAGTTAGGTCTATAACCATTTTTACAAACAATAATATCTTCTGAATTAGTTGCGGGATAAATGGCAGACCAAGATTTCCAATTCTTCTTCTTCCATTCCCCTCTTTGAGCACGCCATATCATTTGACGAACTTTTGCACCATGTCCACTAGGTAACCAGCCAGTTATAACTAAAATCATATCGTGCTCTTGGGTATAATGTGCCCCACAACCATCATTTACATTGAAATCAAACATTGCGACACTTTCTTCTATATTTGGGCCGCTGGCAGCGCGCCCAAGACTGGAATAATTACTACGTCTCAACAAAGTGGCATCACATGTTCTTACATCCTGCTCGGCTAAATCACACGTAGCACCAGTATAGCCTTCTTTACAAAGCCAAACACAAGTAGAGTTTAAATCAGCCGCCTCTGTCCACGCGTTGCGATGTATTTTACTTTTTCCTTCCAGTTGTGTTGGACAAAAATAGGCGCCACGCTCTGTCACTTTCCTGGCAACCATCATTTGCATGGCGTACTCATTCACATCATCCCTGTCCCTTGCATATACCCCCAGTATATCACACCCAGGGGCACTTGCACCTATACAGGCCTCGGACCCTGCAAGAGTAGACCCCATGCATAATAACATCTTGCCACCACCCCAAACATTTACCAATGAACTGACATTCGTACCCCCACCTGCATAAACAGGTAATGCAAACAAAGCATAAATAACAAAAAATGATAATCTTAAGATTTTCATCCGTATGTATTCTCCTTAATTTGGAAGAGTATAGCAAATATCCCCAGAGAAGTATCCTCCCATTACATCACATTTTTCTTTATACCATTCGTCAGTAAACACACATTCATCCGTCGTAGCGTCATATGAAGCAACAGGCTCTTCCCCAGTTTTATTGAGTCTCAAACATTGCACCATCGTTGTATTCTCGTAACAAGTGCCCCAAGAGGTATTGTCATTTCCACCATAAACATCCCTATAAAATGATAACAACTTTTGAGCCCCAGCTGTACGAGAAGAATACAAATTCGTACTTTCACTACCGCTTCCAATCCAATAACCGTTCAAACTTTCGCACGTATCCATTAAAATATAATCCATGTTTTCATAAAAATCTTCTTTAGCTTTTGCCATCTGCACTGAGAAACTACTAATATCATCGCCACCAGCTGCACAATTTTGACTTACAAATTTTTCAAGATTAGTATCCAAGGCGTCTTCTGTCAGGGTAACACAATTCCACGGGTACTCTTTCGTTCCACTTGTTGGGGTACATAAATCTTTTAAATAATTATTTATAGCTGTTTCACAACCTTCACCTATGCGAACTGTGTCAACAGTATCGACAAACGATAACAACGCCGTCAACCCACACATTTGTTCCGCAGCTGCACCTGTGGCATTTCCGCTTACAAGTCGACCATTACCATCAAATTCACAATTTTCGGTATTCCCATATAATGACGCACACGCTATAACTTGATCTCTGCACATCGCTCTTGCTGCGGCCGCACTTAACGCGCCAGTATATTGTGAAGTCGTATTATCAAAATCTTGCAAAGCCCCTGTCTGCGTATCATAACACTCCGCCATCGTACTTACACAAGACATCTTTACTTCTTCTATTTTTTCGTCCTGCGCCTGGGCTATTTCAATCAATGCCTGACGTTTAAATTCTTCCCAGACTATATCCGCCATATCACGACACGAATCTAATGCAGACTCCGCAAACATACGACGGCTATCCAAAAACGTATTAAACGCTGCATTTGCACCTAAAACGTCGTCACTTGCCCCACTTGACGTAACTCCTGGAAGCGTTATCAAATCCGCCAACTGGAACAATCTTGGTGAGAATCTTGGTTCTCCTGTGCTTTGATTTATATATGCCCCTGTATAATCCAAACAGCGCTCATAATTTGGCCCACATGCTGCATCGGATAATATTGCAGAACGAACATTCGCTATACATTCATTAACATCCGCTGAATTATGAGATTGATATTCTGCCAAACGAGCCTCTCTTAAATATTTTTCTGCAGTACGAACTGTTTGCTCTAAGCTTTCCTTCTGGGCGTTTATATTTTTCTCATATAAATTACAATCCTGAGTAACCATTATCCCATACGCGCTACGCGCCATCGTCAAAACAGCATCATTTTCACAAGAATCCGCAACAATTTCTAAGCATTGTTTGCTTGCCTGAGTATACAAATCTTCACCTGTCAAAGAAGACAAATCAACGCCCGTTGACGAATCAAATATAGAAGTCCCTGTACCGCCCCAAATATCATCTAAATCCGATGTAAAGTCTATATTTAACAAACCGAGAGACGAACTACTAAGATCTGTGGTTTCTACACTTTTTCTCCCGGCCAACAAATCATTTATCTCTGCCAACATACTTGCCGCGGCACTAGTATCACTCTTTATTGCCATTTCGCCTTCTGTGGCAGAATACATAGCATTTACTTCTTCAGCAGAAAGCTCAACCGCCGCAAGATTATTATCCTCAAACTGCGCCAATAACGTCAACGCCTCGTCTATAGCACTTTCCGTATTACGGAACTCATCATATTTTGCGCTACAAACACAGCGACGGTAAGTGTCATTCGCGTTTGCACAGAACTGATCCATACAGGTTGCATATGCTTCACGACATTTTGCATATCCGCTGCCTATTGCAGAAACATCCGAAAAAACAGCTGTAGCACGAGCAGTTGCAGCACCACGCGATAACCCAACCACAGAATTTGTAGCGGCGGCCCTTGCAGTACTTGCTGGCGAGCGACTTGCACCATTAACAACATTTGCTGTTGCCGATCTAGACACAGTTGCACTTCTTGCCGATGTTGTTGGAAGTCCAGAAGACACAGTTTGAACCACGGTCCCACTTCTGCCAGTTACTACATTGCTAGAACTGGAAGGGGGCATTGCTGCACTTCTTGAAACTGTTGTACTTGGTCTTGCCGCAGTCGCACTGCGTGATACCCCCGTCGTAGAAGAGCGCCCCGATGAAACACCTGACACCACATTACTGCTATTTCTAACGACACGATTTGTCGTGGTACTACGAGCCGTACCCCCAATGCTATCGGCCGCCACACTAGTCTCGGCAGCTACACCACTACCACGTGGATTAGGCGCCTGTTCTGCAAAAGCCGATGAAACACAGGCACACAAAAATGTGGTAAAAACGAAAACTCTCTTATAAAAACTAGATGTCCAAATTTTCAAAACTTACATCTCTCTTTTAGAAGATTATACCATTTCTTTCAAATATTAATCAACACTCAATTTTATTCTATGCAGCAATTTACTGCATTTCTTACCCAGTTACCTAGCCGCTTTACCGCAGACTTAGATTCTTTGACTTCCATATTCGCAGAATCCCCTTTGTTTCCCGCGGCCATAGCACAAGTTTTCATAGCGCGGTCATATACGTCTGGTGCAATTTTTTTTACGCCTGTTAAATCTATCAGATCCATATTTATGCCCCAAAACAATGAATACAATTCATAAGATTTATTAAACAAATCATATGCATCTTTGGTATTACCAGCACCTAAAGCCTTGGTTCCTACTTCCATAACACGCATAGAGGCGGCCAATAAGTGCTTAGAAATACACCAAACCTCGCCATTTTCAGACGTAGATTTTTTTACTATACGCGCCATTAACTCTTTACGCATTTCACGAACTGTATTTATTAAATCGTAAAATCCAGTTTTCTGAGTTTTGGCACCACTAAAGAAAAAGTGTTCTTCCAAAGAAATTAAATTCATCAAAGCAATAGACAAATCCTGATCAGACGAAAGGTCCAAAGGATTTACTTTTTTGGACGCATCCACCTTCGCGACCATTTCTTCTAACGACATCTTCTCAGTTTTTTTAGACTTTTTAACTGTCTTTTTTGCTGACTTTATAGACTTTTCTTTCATATCTTCCTTCCTTTAGATAAAATTTTACATCGTTATAAGCCAAAATATTATGGTCACAACAACAAGAAACGACAACGGCACAACCACCTTTTGAAAAGCAAATTTCGCATGCCCACCATTTTCTCTTTTTATTTTCACATACCAACGCGCCCCGAAATAGAATGCAATTGTACCAACGATTATACCAAACAAGAACTTATCAATACCCCATAGTGTTGCCGCCCCAAATTGAACGCCTGGCAATGCATACACCAATGCCAATAAACCATAATAGAAAATAAAAGGAACT
>DVNO01000031.1 GCA_018714345.1 Candidatus Enterousia avicola
AGTAATCATGTTTTTAACATAGTCCGCGTGTCCTGGGCAGTCAACGTGAGCGTAGTGACGATGTTCTGTTTCATACTCAACGTGAGCCGTATTAATTGTTATACCACGTGCACGTTCTTCTGGTGCATTATCGATCTGATCAACACCTTTTGCCTGATCAGCACCAACACCATAGTAGTGAACGATAGCAGCAGTCAATGTTGTTTTACCGTGGTCAACGTGACCAATAGTACCAATATTGACGTGTGGCTTGGTTCTTACATATTTTTCTTTTGCCATAGTTTTCTCCTTAAGGCTTTGTTAATTTGATTTCTGAAATCTGATTTCCGATTCATTACATTAAATCATAAACCAGAAATCAAAAATCACAATCTTTTTTTATTTTTTATTTTGTCAGCTTCTTTATAACTTCATCCGCAACATTCTGTGGCACTTCGGCATAGTGTGACAATTCCATATAAGGATTTGCACGCCCCTGTGACAAAGAACGCAACGTCTTGACATATCCGAACAAGTTCGCCAATGGAACGTATGCAGAAATCAACTGGTTACCGAATTGAGTTTCAATACCATTGATCTGTCCACGACGACTGTTCAAGTCCCCGATGATGTCACCGACGTATTCTTCCGGTGTATTTACCGAAAGTTTCATAATCGGTTCCAACAACTTTGGCGCAGCTTTCTTCATCGCTTCACGGAAGCACGCACGCGCCGCTATTTCAAAGCATAATACATTAGAGTCAACTTCGTGATATTTACCATCTACCAATGTTGCCTTGAAATCTACAGTCGGATAGCCAATCAGAACACCAGTCTGCTGCGCTATCTTCAAACCTTTTTCTACACCAGGGATGTATTCTTTTGGAATCGCACCACCAACAATCTTGTTTTCAAATTCATAACCAGAGCCAGGTTCCAATGGTTGGAATTCTATCTTTACCTGAGCGTACTGACCAGAACCACCTGATTGTTTCTTGTGTGTGTATTCTTCTGTAACCGGTTTGCTAAACGCTTCACGATATGCAATACGTGGTTCACCAACGTTTACGTCTACTTTAAATTCACGCAGCAAACGATCTACCAAAATTTCCAAATGCAATTCACCAACACCAGCCAAAATAGTTTGACCAGATTCTTCATCAACAGATACACGGAAAGAAGGGTCTTCTTTTGCCAAAGCCTGCAAACCTAAAGACATCTTTTCAATATCTGCTTTTGTTTTTGGTTCAACTGCAATACTCATAACTGGATCTGGAACGTGAATGTTTTCCAAAATAATTGGATTTGATTCATCACATAACGTATCACCAGTGATTGTTTCTTTCATACCAACCAAAGTGACAATATCACCTGCTGAGGCTTCTTTTATTTCTTCACGCTGATTAGAATGCATCAACAACATACGCCCAACGCGTTCACGCTTATCACGATTAGAATTATAGATGTAAGAACCAGACGTCAGCTTACCAGAATAAATACGGATGAACATCAAGTTTCCAACAAAAGGATCGTTTGCAACCTTAAATGCCAATGCACAGAAAGGTTCTTTTGCACTTGGGTGACGTTCAATAACAGTCTTACCATCCATTGCTGTACCCTTAATAGCAGGAATATCCAATGGGCTTGGCAAATAATCTACAATAGCATCCAATAACGGCTGAACACCCTTGTTCTTAAATGCAGTACCACACAAAACAGGGTTAAAGTTTTGATTGATTGTACCCTTACGAATTAATTTTTTAATAGTCGCTACATCAGGCTTTTGACCTTCCATGTAAGCTTCCATAATATCATCATCCAGCGTTACCACTTCTTCAATCAACTTGTTGTGCAGCTCTTCTGCTTTTTCTTTCAAATCATCTGGAATTTCTACGATATGAGGATCCTTACCCAGGTCATCTTCCCAAACAATACCACGCATTTCAACAACATCCACAACACCGCGGAAGTCGGATTCTGCACCAATTGGGAAATTAACGACTAATGGATTTGCCCCCAAACGTTCACGAATCATATCTACACAGCGGAAGAAGTTGCCACCAATACGATCCATCTTATTTACAAAGCAAATACGAGGAACGTTATAACGATCAGCCTGACGCCATACAGTTTCTGTCTGTGGTTGCACACCAGACACAGATTCAAAAACAGCAACCGCACCGTCCAAAACACGCAAAGAACGTTCTACTTCCATAGTAAAGTCAACGTGCCCTGGTGTATCAATCAAATTAATACGATGGTCGCGCCAAAAGCATGTAGTTGCCGCAGAAGTAATTGTAATACCACGTTCCTGTTCCTGTTCCATCCAGTCCATGGTTGCGCCGCCATCATGTACTTCACCAATTTTATAAGTTTTACCTGTATAAAAAAGGATACGTTCTGATGTAGTTGTCTTACCGGCGTCAATATGGGCCATAATACCGATGTTACGGTACATATCCAAAGGTGCTGTTTTTCCAACTGACATATTTCGTTCCTTGTTTTTGTTATTTTGTTTATCTTACCTGCGCTTTCACAATTAGTATTACCAACGGAAATGAGCAAATGCCTTATTAGCCTCAGCCATCTTATGCGTATCAATCTTCTTCTTGAACGCCCCACCCTGACCATTCAAAGCATCACGCAATTCACCAAACAATCTGTCTTCCATAGAACGTTCACCACGTTTGCGCGCAAACATAACCAACCAACGCAAAGCCAACGTTTGCTGACGCGCTGGGCGAACCTCAACAGGAACCTGATAAGTCGCACCACCAACACGACGACCTTTTACTTCAACAGATGGTTTCAAAGCATTAACAGCTTCCAAAAATGCAGCCAATTCATCACCGTCTTTTGCGATTTTTTTCAACTTATCCAACGCACCATAAACGATGTTCTCGGCAACTTCTTTTTTACCGTCCCACATAACAACATTAATACATTTTGCAACAACCAGATTATTATACTTTGAATCTGGTAAAATTTCACGTTTAGCTGCACTTTTACGTCTTGACATATCTAATTTCCTTTTGTTTTCTTCATCTGGGTAAGCCCCAAATTACTCACGCAGTAAAAAAACCACGTGTACTTTTTATATTATTTACCTGCTTTTGCACCATACAAAGAGCGCCCCTGCTTTCTGCTTTCTACACCCTTAGTATCCAAAACACCACGAATAATATGATACTTAACACCAGGCAAGTCCTTTACACGGCCACCACGTATCATAACAACGCTATGTTCTTGCAAATTATGTCCTTCACCAGGAATATACGCCGTAACTTCGCGCCCATTAGCCAATTTTACACGGGCTACTTTACGTTGCGCTGAGTTAGGTTTCTTAGGCGTGGTCGTATACACACGTGTGCAAACACCACGTTTCTGCGGAGCTTCCATCATATCAGGCGCCGTAGACTTTACAACGACCTTTTTACGTGGCTTCCGAATCAGTTGATTTACTGTTGGCATTCAAAATCTCTTTGTTTATTGTACGTTTTTATCTGCACAAAACATCTATCGGACTTATTTCAACGGCACAAACCGTGATTATAAATCCGTCAGAACATGCAGATTTCTGTGTTTTTTTCTTTCCTTATTTACACGGAAAGCGAACATACTATAACCTTGAACCCGCACATTGTCAAGCAGAATATAGGTTTTTTAATCATAAATACCGCTGGAAAATCCCAAATTTCTGGGAAGTTACACCTAATACTAACGTGACAAAAAATAAGTTAGTATTTGTACGAAGTATTTTCTAAAAGGTAACAGAAAATTCAGCCCCTATCTTCCAATCATCGTCTGGTTTAATTTCGCTATGTTCACTGTTTTTAGTTTTAAAGTGATATTCTACGTAAGGGTGTACCGCCGCTTCGGAGGTTATATTATATACAGCCCCAAGCTTTATTGACCTATCATACAATGTGACTGGATTATCAATTTCTTTAAACGTGAAATTTAATTCTGTTTTTGCGGCCCAATCATCAGAAAAATAATACATACCCTCTAAAGTAACTCCAAAATTCCAAAAATTTTTTGGTTCTGCAAAAACAAAAGTTCCTCTTACCTTTGCCGCCCATTGGAAAGCATCTCCTGCAATACCATGAATACGAAACGCAGATTCTATATTGTTATTGCCTATTCTTTCATCGGTCTTAGCGTTTTTTGTCCACGCAATACCATAATTTGTTTCAAAATCTAATTTAAAGCCATCATTTGTTAAAATTTTGTAACTAATACCAACCTGAGAATCAGCATAATCATTACTTGTACTAAACGACACAGTCCAATCATCAAGAAATGTATAGCTCAATCCCATTCCTATATCATCTATCGTTCCAGATGCGATATCATCGTGACCTGTGCCACTTTTATTTGCGCCGGTCTTAAATTCGGCACCAAAGCTGGCAGAAAATTCATTATTTTGTGTTAAACGACTAACATCAAAAATACCCTTTGCCCTGACCGACACAGGAAATAAAACTATAGTAAATAAACTTATAAGCCCGATTTTTTTATAACGCATAATTTGCACCAAATTCCGATGAAATTGTGCCATACCTCCCCCCTACACTTCCACAGGAAGCAAATCACAAAAAAGCCCGACCAAAAGGCCGGGACATTTATCCAACATGTTCGATTTAGAAATTATACAGGAAACCGATTTGGAAGTCTGATGTATTTGCAACATTGGACGCATCAGCAAACGCACCAAAGTTCCAACCATCTTTCAAATTCAAATTATCGTTTTCAAATGTATAACCCGCATAAACGCCCATGAAGTTCAAATTAGCATACAATGTGAAAGATTCAGACAAGTCATATGTAATCATTGGGATTACGGAAGCAGTCAAACTAACTGATGTTTCACCGTCAATTGTGGCATTATCAGAAGAGTATGTTGCAAAATCTGCACCGATACTACCCTTCATCAACAACTTAATACCACCAAATTCGGCCAATTTATAACGTGTAAAGCCATGAACGCCATAATTGAACTTATCACCATCATAGGAAACACCATTCACTGAAACACCATCATCATAAGTATAGGCAAAATCAACACCCAGACCGAAGTCCCAGTTGCTATTATAGTTCCAACCTAGTTCTGGTGATACCATAATTTGGTTTTTATGAGTATCATCCATTGACAAACCCGCAGAACCTCCCATGAAATAATTAGCTGCCTGGGCACCAGACACAGCAAACACAGCTAACAAAGATGTTAAAAATATTTTTTTCATACTCTATCCTTTCTTTGAGTTATTGGGAGCTAGAGTTTTTTTATCTAGCTAGGAATATTTTAAACAGCAAAACAAGGACTTTTCAAGTTTAAAGATTTTTGCAAAAACCGCGGAAATATGCTATAATTGGGCAGCTTTGTGATTCGGATTACATTCTTATTGACATAAAAAAGTCTTGATATTCTGGGCGTTTTTTTATCGACTACACAAAGAGCAGAACAGCAAGAAAATACAAGATAAAAAATTTTTTAGTAAAACGTTCCTAGTTTACTTATTGAGTTCTTTCTTTATTTCACGCCAAATCGCATGATTTTTCATATGGTCTTCATATGTATTAGCAAACTTATGTCCACCCTTCCCATCTGCAACAAAGAACAAATAATTTGTATCCGCTGGTTGCAAAACAGCATGTATTGCATCTAAACCAACGTTTGCAATTGGTGCTGGTGGCAAACCATAGTTTGTATATGTATTATAAGGATTATCTATCTTTAAATGTTCTCGCAATAAAGCAGCCCCACGCATATCCCCCAAACCATCTGTCAAAGCATAAACAACTGTTGGATCTGCCTGCAATCTCATATTGTCCCTTAGACGATTTAAATAAACACTAGCAACTATCGGCATTTCCGATTCTTTGGACGTTTCTTTTTGTACAATAGATGCCAAAGTAACAACCTCATTCCATGTTTTTAAAGGCCTTGGGGCAAAGCTGCCAGTTTTCTTCCAACGCGCCTCTAAATCAGACATCTTTTTTCTCATCAAATCCAATAAAGCTAATCTAGATGTTCCACGTGCAACTTTATAAGTGTCGGGAAACAAGTCACCATCTTGCAACTTGCAAACAGGCAAATCTGTACCTGCGCCGCACTCTACCCCGCCCGTCAAATCACTATCTGCAAGTAATAACTCTTTTATTTGCTTTATCGTCAAACCTTCTGGTATAACTATGACCGTTGTTGCAACGTCCCCGTTTGCAAACATGTCCGCAATTCTCCAAGCACTTGTCCCCTTTGGAATATCATATTGCCCAGATTGAATACGTCCACCATTTCCACGGACAGCTATCTTAAACAACGGAATCGAATCGATTAAATTCTGTTTTTGTAATTGCGCAGCTACTTCGGATACACTAACACCCTTCGATATATTAAATACAACGTCCCGCGTAACTGTAGAACGAACACCGAAAATATAAATTAATACGAAACTAATAATTATTATAAAAAAGCAGCAAATTTTTATGTACTTTTTCAGTGGTAAATTTTTCTTTTTTTTCATGGCAAAAATATTATCACAAATAAAACATTAATTGCAAATAGCAAAAAAATAAAAACTAAATGGTCGGAGTGACTGGGTTCGAACCAGCGACCTCTACGTCCCGAACGTAGCGCTCTACCAGACTGAGCTACACTCCGCAAATTATCGCCATCAAGGCAGCCGGATTATGCAACCAGACCGATAAAAAATCAACTGTTTTTATTTGTCTTTTTGCTTTTACTTATTATATATTATCTGTAATACTTTTCTAATACACAGACAAAGGGGAAGTTATGTTTGCGTTAAGATTTCTAAAAAAAGCTAAATTTGATAGCTATGATGATTACGTTCAAAATGGGGCTCCAATAGTTCCAGAAAATTTTAATTTTTCATATGATGTTATAGACGTTCTTGCAAAAGAAAATCCGAACGATATCGCTTTGTTATGGACAGACGATTCGGGAGAAGTAAAAAAATTTTCATTTCTTGATTTGTCCCGTATGTCCAGCGCAGTTGCTAACTTTCTGACATCTCGCGGATTGAAAAAGGGTGACACAGTTTTGCTATTTATGCGTCGTCGCTGGGAATATTGGATTTTAATGCTGGCAATGCATAAAGTCGGTGTAATACCTATTCCGTCTACGAATCAATTAAAAGCAGAAGATATTGAATACCGTATTGATCAAGCTGACTCCAAGGCCATAATATACTTTGATGATGGGCATATCTTGAACGAGATAAAGACAGCAGTTGGCGAAAAAAACATACAACTGATTCCTAATACCGAGATTGCTGAATCTATTGATAAGATGCCGTCAACAATAGAACGTGTGCCAAACGAAAATACAGATACCATGGTGATTTATTTTACAAGTGGTACAACGGATATGCCGAAGATGGTTGCACACAATTTTATGTATCCTTTGGGGCACATAAATACAGCAATGTTCTGGCAACGGTTACACGATAAAGATGTACACTTTACGTTATCGGAATCTGGTTGGGCAAAATGTTCTTGGGGAAAGATGTACGGTCAATGGTTAGCTGGTGCGACAGTTTTCGTGTTTGATTTTGCTGGTATTGCGACAGCTCACGATTTATTGCATGCAATGTCAGAACATCACATAACATCATTCTGCGCCCCGCCAACAGTTTACAAGATGCTAATACACGCAGATTTTAGTAAATATGATTTGTCCGCATTAGAAAAAGCCGACATAGCTGGTGAAGCGCTTAATCCAGAAGTATATGAGCGTTTTCTGAAAATGAGCGGCATAAAATTACACGAAGGTTATGGTCAAACAGAAACTTGTATAATGTTGTTTACGAACCAGTGGATAGAACCCAAACCCGGCAGCATGGGCATGCCCGCAGCGGGTTGGGATGTACAGCTATTAGACGAAGGTGGCCGCCCTGTTCCAAATGGCACGGTTGGTGAAATTTGTATATCGTTAAAAAATGGTCATCCTGTTGGATTATTCCAAGGTTATCATAAGAACGAAAAATTGACTGCAAAAGTGTTCCGTGATGGTTTTTATCACACCGGTGATGTGGCTTATCGTGATAACGATGGGTATTATTGGTTTGTCGGGCGTAATGACGACTTAATAAAAACATCTGGTTACCGTGTCAGCCCATTTGAAGTTGAAAGTGTATTATTAGAGCACCCTGCTGTTCGTGAAGTTGCCGTAACAGGTATACCAGACCCGTCAAGAGGTATGGCAGTAAAAGCGACAATCGTTTTAAACAAGTACTTCCAAGGGAACGACATTCTTATTCGTCAATTACAAGACCACGTACGCAGTCGCACCGCGGCATATAAGTATCCACGCGTAATAGAATTCGTAGATAGCTTGCCTATGACGATCAGTGGCAAGATTCGTCGTGCATTAATAAGAACATTGGACAGCGCAAAAAACACGATTATAGAGCCGGTAAAAAGTGCGATTGGTTTAGATAATAAAGAAGAAGATAAGTAAATTTAAACAAAAAAAATAAAACCGCCGTTTATGGCGGTTTTATTTTTCCAAATACGAACTATTTTTCAAACTTCTTCAAGATTAAACTTGCATTTGTACCACCAAAGCCAAAAGAGTTACTTAATGCAACTTTAACATCTTTCTTTTGCGCCTTGTTTGGAACCAAGTTGAAATCACCGACCTCGTCTTCTGGATTTTCCAAATTAATTGTTGGTGGAACAATCCCATCGCGAATCGCCAATACGCAGAATATAGATTCAACTGCACCAGCCGCACCCAACAAGTGCCCCGTCATAGATTTTGTCGAAGACATGCATGCATTAGTTCCTGCGAACAAAGTTTTTACTGCTGACAATTCACCCATATCACCCAAGCCAGTTGACGTTCCGTGTGCATTTATATAATCAACATCCGCTGGTTGCAAACCTGCGTCTTTCAGTGCAGCCTGCATAGCGCGCATTCCCCCTTCTCCATTTGGGGCCGGTGCAGTAATATGATACGCATCACCAGATAATCCATACCCAGCAACTTCCGCATATATTTTTGCACCACGTGCAACAGCGTGTTCATATTCTTCCAACACCAATATACCTGCACCTTCTGCCATAACAAAACCGTCACGACCTTTATCCCATGGACGAGAAGCACCCTGTGGATCATCATTACGTGTTGACAACGCTTTCATTGCACAGAATCCTGCGACACCGATTTTACCGACCGCACCTTCTGCCCCACCGACAACCATAATGTCTGCATCACCGTGTTGAATCAAACGCGCTGCTTCACCAATAGAGTGCGCTGCAGACGCACATGCTGTAACTACTGATAAATTTGGTCCCTTTAAACCGTACTTAATAGAAACATTACCCGCAGCCATATTTATAATCGCCTTTGGTATAAAGAACGGACTGATATGTCTTGATCCATTGGCATACAACTCTGCACAATTATCATATATTGTGTTTAAGCCACCTATACCTGCACCAATGGAGACGCCCATACGGTTTTTATCACCATCATAATCAATCAAGCCTGCATCACGAATTGCTTCATCTGCAGCAACAATGCCGTACATGATAAACTTATCCAGTTTGCGCTGTTCCCTTGCGTCTATAACAGAATCTGGATTATATTGACCAGGTTCCGTTCCCACAACAGGTAAACCTGCAATTTGAGACGCCAAATCAGAAGCATCAAATGTATCTATCTTCCGAACACCTGACACACCGTCCACAATATTCTTCCAAGCATACTCAATACCAGTACCAACTGGCGAAACTATGCCCATACCCGTAATGACTACTCTTTTCATACATATTACCTTTTATAAGTTCTACAAAATACGATAGTATAATAGCCTGTTTATAAGCTTTCGTACAGAAAAAAATCCGTCAGCAACAAAAAACAAGCGACGGATCTTTTTCACTAATACAAAAAACTAATCTTATTTTTTGTGAGCTTCAATATACTTAACAGCATCACCAACTGTTGTCAATTTTGCAGCTTCTTCATCTGGAATAGTAATATCAAATTCTTTTTCTACTTCCATAACGAATTCTACAACGTCCAAAGAGTCGGCACTCAAATCATTTACAAATGCGGATGTTTCTTCAATCTTAGCTTCCTGAACACCTAATTTATCAGCTACGATTTTTCTTACTTTTTCAAAAGTTGTCATTTTTTGTCCTTTGTTTTTGTTAAATTTGTGGCCCAACGATGGGCGTCATTACTTAAAACTATCATTTTATGAATTAAGTGTCAAGGAATTATAACAAATTATAACAAACGCTTGACAAAGTATAAAAAATACATCTACTCCAACGATTCATCAAGTACTGCGTTCATATTGGCACGCAAATCTTCTTTATCAGAGCTCCATACCAACTGCCTTGTTAAGAACTTATTAACATCGTCCATAGTCAAATTTGGCGTACCAGCAATTTTTACTATTTTTTGCCATGCAGTACGAGGATCTGTTAAATGTCCCCTGCCGCGTCCAGGAAATACCCATCGGCCATCTTGTGGTAAATCTTGTAACAAGACAACAGCCATGTCAGACAAAGGTCTGTCACCCCACATGTACAGATTAAAATCTAAATCACGCCATTGCATAGAGAAAACTTTACTCTTAGGAGCAAACCCATAAATCAACATAAGAAAAGCAGCACGTAAATTTAAATCTTGTTCTTTATTTATTGCCCTTATTAATCTATGCAAAACACTTTTATTTATCGGTCGAATGCGACGACTTTGTGGAATCTTTGGCAAACCTTTTATTGGATTCTGTTTTAAATATCCTGTATCCACAGCATACTTAAAAACGCTTTGTAAAAACTCCTGTAGTCTACCAGCAATCGCAGGACCTTTTATATTACTTATAACAACTTGAACGTCTTCCAAAGATATATCTGATATGTTCTTATCTAATAAAGTAACAAAATGCCGTTTAATAGCCCTTTCTAGCTTATCTCTAGAAAAGCTATTTCTTTTGACTCTTTTTTCTAAATACAAATCCAAAAATTTCTTTAACGTTATGCTCTTTCTATGAATTTTTGGTTTTTCCATGGCCGCGGACAGAATCTCTGATACGGCCCCTCGTGCAGTCTCTATGTCCGTATCAGGATAATTACCAATGATAATTCGTTTATCCTTTCCATGAACACGTTTACGAACAAAAAAAGTTTTTACACCACGACTAGTAACATACATACGCAGACGAGGTTCCGATATATCCTGAACAACGTCGAACCCGACGCTAGGTGCTGGCAAATTATCAAGTATAAAAGGATTAAAAAAGAATTGATGAGCCATAACCTATCTCTTATTTTTTAATTTGGTCACCTTAACGCAGAAATTTATTTAGCATTAGAAAATTTTTGCTTCCAAAAATTCTTACGCTTCTGTCTTACTTCATTATATTCTTGAACAGCGTCAAAATATGCCCTATTAAAATTATGATATGGACAATCTTGAACCGTACAGGAAAGGCTATAATTAAAATCACGACACAAGGCAAGACACGGACTGACTGCAGGATCACTATCACGCCCAAAATCTGGGTATGACCTAAAACTTGTGACAATACATCCCCTTCTATCCGAAGACGTTACATCTTCACTATATAGTCCGTACCTTACGTGCAGAGACTCGTAAGTCATTCTACGCACATAAGAAGCTACTGCTTCCTCTCTACGTAAAAGTTCGTAATCTTTAAAATCTTTGCGAATCGTAGCTATTGGAGTTTTAAAAATATATTTAAACACAGACATGGCAAGTGCCCTCCACTTTTATTTCGCGATAAACAAATTCCTTTTCCAGTATTCATCTTTTAAAACTTTAAAATTGTTCATAGCTTCCAAAGCAGCAAAGAATTCCTGATTTTTCTTATAGTACTGACAGTTTTTCTTGTCACATGGCATAGTTTCGTTAAAACACTCGCAAATTCTGTAATAAAATCGCGGGATAATCTCTCGGCTACTTGGGATGGTATAGCACCTTACCCAGTTTATAATACAACCATTCGCACTTGGCGTTCCAAAATCTACTACTTCTCCCAAATCATTTATCAAATCTTTATGTGCCAACCTTGCCTTCTTTCTTAACGCAAAGTACTCTTTTCTCATAGCGTTATACTTCTGAGCATCAGCCAAAATTACTTTCCACGGCATTTCTAAAAAATATTTTATTCTTTGAATTAACATGTCGGTCCTTTTTGTTTTCTATTTTACATGAGAAAATTTTTCACTCCAAAAAGCATTTTTAGACTTCGTTAACTTCTCAAATTTTTCTAGCGCATTAACATAATCATCGTTTCGGAATTTATACGCACAGCAAGTCTGGTTGCATCTGCCATTTATACGAAAATGTTTGCAAACCTCCATATTATCACGACAAGCTTTCTTAGCTTTATTACATTCCTGTCTTAAAACAGTATAATCATGTAAGTCAGAAAGCACCTGATACCAATGTGATTTTATTATGTATTTAACGCAGTCACTAAACATTTCGCTTTCCTTAATTTATTTCGCCCTTTTTGCAAACTTATCTTTCCAAAAAGTCTCTTTAGAAATTCTCGCATTTCTATATAGGTTATATGCATCGATATACGCTAAATTTTTTGCAAAATTAGTACAATCTGATTTTTTACATAACGTAACGGGTGAAAAATTTTCACATGGAATATAATATATATTTTCACATTCTACAGGGTCATCCTCTGGGTCAAGAGGATGTCCTTTATCTATAACAATCCAATATTTTCCAACAATTCTTTCATACGACAAACAAGCCCCTATTTCTTTCAATTCCTTATAAGCCATATCCTTTTTTGCTTTTAAATCTTTATAATTTTTCTGCAGTACTTTATATTCTTTCCAATCATTACGAATCGAATTGAAACCATTATTTAACAAATATTTTAAAACCATCAACATTGGCAACTCCTTGTTTTTTAGTTATGTTAATTCTAATTCGATACTTTCAGCGCGTTAATGAATGCAGATTGTGGAATTTCTACATTTCCAAATGTCCGCATACGCTTTTTTCCCTCTTTCTGTTTTTCTAACAGTTTTCTTTTACGCGTAATGTCGCCACCGTAACACTTTGCTGTAACATCTTTTCTATATGCAGCAATTGTCTCACGTGCAATTATTTTTCCCCCGATAGCAGCCTGTAAAGGAATTTTAAATTGATGACGCGGGATTAAATCTTTCAGCCTTTCGACTATCTGTCGGCCCCTTTTTTCAGCGGCACTACGGTGACACATAAAAGACAAAGGCTCTACATTTTCGTCATTTACTAAAATTGAAACCTTAACCAAATCAGACGCCCTATAGCCCTGTACGACATAGTCAAAAGATGCATAACCAGAAGATATAGACTTTACTCTATCATAAAAGTCAAACACTATTTCAGCCAACGGCAACATGTAAACAAGAACTGCGCGATTACCAACATAAGAAATATTTTCTTGCACTCCACGGCGTTCCGAACATAACGACATAATGCCGCCCATATATTTATCTGGCATCATGATAGTCGCCCTTACCCAAGGTTCTTCTATGGACGCAATTCTTGTTGGATCTGGCATATCTGCTGGATTTTCCAAATCAATTACACTGCCATCACGCAAATAAACTTTGTACAACACGCTTGGAACAGTATTGATTAAGCTAAGATTAAATTCGCGACGTAATCTTTCGCTTATAATTTCCATATGTAGCAAACCCAAGAAACCACAACGCAGCCCGAAACCCAGCGCAGATGATTTTTCAGTTGTAAACATAAAAGACGCATCATTTAAAGCAAGCTTTTCTGCGCTATCACGCAAGCTGGGATAATCGTCTGCCTCGACCGGGAAAAACGATGAAAAAACAACAGGAACAGATGGTTTAAAACCAGGCAAAGGCTCGCAATCTACACCGCTTTTGGCGTCTGTTATAGTATCCCCAACCTTACAGTCATGAATAGTCTTCATTCCTGTTATTATAAATCCAATTTCACCTGTTTCTAACGAATCGGCATCGACCATTTTCGGTGAAAAATAACCAATCTTTTCTATAACGTATTCTGCCCCTGTCGCCATAAACTTTATTTTCTGACCGCGTACCAAGCGCCCATCCACCACACGCACCAGAATAACAACACCTAAATAAGAATCATACCACGAATCGACTAACAAAGCTCTTGATGGTGCATTCTCATTTCCACGTGGTGACGGTAATTTGTTAACAATTTCTTCCAAAAGCTCTGGAACACCTTCACCTGTTTTACCTGAAACACACAAAGCATTTGCCGCATCCAAGCCTATTACATCAGAAATTTGTTCGCGCGTTCCAGCAACATCACTAGAAGGCAAATCTATCTTATTCAACACAGGCAACATTTCTAAGTCATTGTCCAAAGCCAAATAAGCATTTGCCAAAGTTTGTGCCTGAACACCCTGTGTTGCATCTACTAAAATAAGAGCCCCCTCGCACGCGGCCAAACTACGAGACACCTCGTAAGAAAAGTCAACGTGCCCAGGGGTATCCATCAAATTTAACTGGTAAACCTGCCCGTCTTTTGCCTTGTAATTTAACCGTACAGTCTGCGCTTTTATAGTGATACCCCTTTCTCGTTCTATATCCATAGAATCCAAAACTTGGGCTTTCATCTCTCTGGCTTGCAAACCACCAGTAAATTCAATAAGACGATCTGATAAAGTTGATTTTCCGTGATCAATATGCGCAACAATAGCAAAATTTCTAATGTTTTTTTGATTCATACAACCTTATCCCAAATCAATAACAAATTAATGACTACGCGGCAATGATACACCAGTATAACCAAAAATTCAACAACTTTATTTAAAGCTGTTTTTGCTTTAAAGCAGAACGAACAAACTTCGTCATCAACATACTGCCATTAGCCTTTGCATACCCATTTTTAGCATAAAAGCCCAAAGCTTGTTTAGTAGGCATACTTTTCAAAGAAATTTTTTCCACGCCATTTTCAATGCAGTACTTTTCATATGCTTTCAATAGCATATCCGCGACACCCGCACCCTGATATTTTTCATCTACGAAAAGGTAATCTATTTCTGTCTGCAAAGACGTTTTTCCTGTTTTTATATCAAAGATATAGTTAAAAACTCTGCCTTTTATAAATCCCATCGGCGCGCTTGCACCATCAAAAACAAACATCACATGCTTTTTGTCCTCAACATCTTCACGTAAAGACTTAAACAATTTAACCGCCTCACCCGGTCTAGTCTGATCGACAATAGAATAGCAACCATTTAACATATAAGAGTTAACATTTAATACACGTTTGATACCCGACTTCATATTTTTAAACCTCCAAATTATTTAACAACGCATCTATACGTTCAGCTTTATCCAAGGTGTCATCATATTCGAACCTGATATCAGGAACATATTTTTGATTCATCCTGGCCGCCAGCTCATAACGTACAGTTTTTGTAATTTCATCTAGTCTTTTTTGTACAGAATCTATATTGCTATTCCTAGAATAATAAAACAAACGTACAAACTGTAAGCCACCGTGAGCCACCGCCCCGACCAAAGAGACCCCAGAAACCAAAGCATCTTCGCTATAATTATCGCGCAAAATTTCTGCGACCAAGGTTTGAACTTTACTGGCCACTTTTTGAGCCCGATTTGAATTATTATTTTTACGTTTTAGCATATAACTATCCTTATACAATCATAGGGATTGTAAAATATAAAATATTAAATTACAATCAAGTAAATTTTGTAAAATTATACCAAAGGAAAACATATGAAATTCGCTGAATATATTCTAAACAAATCTGAAAGTCGTGCATACTCTTGGATAGTATTTATATTAACAATTTGCGAATCGATATTTTTATTCATTCCCCCAGAAGTATTTATGACCCCACCAATCATAGCGAACAAAAAACGCGCTGTCCCTATTACGATTGCGACCGCATTGGGGTCTATTGTCGGTGGCGCAATAGCGTACATGATAGGTGCATGGCTGTGGGATTCAGTTGGTTTATGGTTAATAAATACATTTTCTAATCCCGAATTAATTGAAAACGCTATAAAGCCAATGTTTAGTAAATATGGGATTTTGATAATAGTCTTAACTGCGGTAACCCCGATACCATACAAACTGTTAGCATTATGGCTAGGCTTCATAGGTTATCCGATATGGATATTTCTTGGTGTATCTGCAATATTCAGAACAGGCAGATTTGTGACAGTTGCCGCCCTGCTATACTTTTTCCAAGAGCGGGCAAATGCGATAGTAAAGAAATATTTTTGGCCATTGACAATATTTGCGATAATTGCTGCAGGTTTGGGCGTATGCTTAATTTCATTATTTTAAATACTAAAAAACCTGTTTTGCAAAACAGGTTTCAATGTTGCCAATAGAATCAACTAAAAAGGAAAAATATAGAATAAAAAATCCCCCACATGGGGGATTTTTTTAATTTATTCAACCCAAATGGTTGCATATGTGGTTGCAGTCGCACTTCCCACAGGTATTTTAACGTTAGACTTTGTAACGGTCATAGAATTACCTGATTTAGAAAATCCTGTGACAACAGCACCCGAACCAGACGTCGCGACAGAGGTTACAGCATTACTTAACTTATTTTTAATCGCATTGTCCAAGAAATTCTCAGTAATTTTAGCAACTGTAACCTTACCGTAAACATCTGGATAATTTGAATCACTTCCAATTACCAAAACTTTGTTAACATTACTTGTAGTCCAATCTACTTTAACCTTATTGGCTTGCAAATCTTCAACAGAATCTTTTGTCGCATACGTAGCGGCAATGTTGTCACCATTAGCATCTTGAACAGCTTTCAAAGAACTTACAACGGAAACTGCACCGGTTGAGGATATAGATACATCACCGCCACTTTTTACACCGCCCAAAGTACTAGCCGTCGCTGCAGGTAATCTTTCTGCTGGGATTTTACCATCCGAACCTAACAATTTATAATTGTTCGAAGTACTAAGACCAACACTTAATGTATTGGCCTCAGCATTCATTCCATGACCCAACTGTATGGCATAATTACTAAGTGCACCTGCCCCCATACCAATTGAGATTGATTGTTCTCCTGCACTTTGAGCCCCCATTCCTACAGCAATTCCCCCATTCCCCTCAACAGCAGAATCAGAACCCATTGAAACACCTCCAGTTTTATTAGAAGAAGCCCTTGCCCCCAAAGCAACTCCACTACCACCGGATGAAGTCAAATAACCAATCGCAGTACCAGAATTCTGAACAGTAGCGCCAACGCCTATTGCAGCAGCCGCATCTCCGGATACAGGGAATGCGCCACCCGTACTAAAAGAATTAGATCCTGTTGCGGTGTTGGTTAATACATCACCTTCAAATGGTAATCTTTCTGCAGGGATTTTACCATCTATACCAAGCAGCTTATAATTGTTGTCTTCATCAAATCCAACACTTAACGTATTGGCTTCACTATTTGTTCCAGCCCCCAACTGTATGGCATGTTCTGCGGTAACTTTTGCGTTATGACCCAACGCGGTTCCACCATTAGCGGTTGACTTAGCACCCTGTCCTACTGCAGTTGAATTCATAGAGTCCGCCAAAGAATTCTGACCGACCGCAACGGCATTTCCACCAGTAGCATCTGCCGCGTTGCCGACAGCTACAGAGGAATACCCTCCTGACATAGCAGCCGCCCCAACAGCGACTTCCCCACTTGAACCAGTTGCAGCATCAACCCCAATAGCAAGAGACAAATTACCCGTTGTCACATTTGCCCCACCCGTACTAAAAGAATCGGTCCCCGTTGCGGTGTTGGTTAACACATCACCTTCAAATGGCAATCTTTCTGCGGGGATTTTTCCATCCGAACCAAGCAGCTTATAATTGTTTGTTCCATCCAATCCAACACTTAACGTATTGGCTTCACTATTTGTTCCGGCCCCCAGCTGTATGGCATTATCAGCTTGAGAGTTAGCACCACCACCGAGAGCAACCGAAGCGCTCCCCGTCGACGAAGCCCCAGTTCCAACAGCAGTACTACTGTTTCCAGCAGCCTGAGCTTGCGCTCCGACAGCTAAAGCATCTTCCCCGCCTGCCGTAGCAGATGCACCTAATACCGTCGTCCTTTTAGCAGAAGCACTAGAAGAAGCACCAACTGCAACAGAAGAGCTAGCATTAGTGTTTGCACCATTTCCCAAGGCGATAGAATTAGCAGCAGAAGCAGCTGTTGCGCCACCCGTACTAAAAGAATTAGATCCTGTTGCGGTGTTGGTTAATACATCACCAGTAAACGGTAAACGTTCCGCTGGGATTTTACCATCCGATCCAAGCAGCTTATAATTGTTTGTTCCATCCAATCCAACACTAAACGTATTGGCTTCACTATTTGTCCCTTGTCCAATCTGAATTGCACGCTCAGCACTTGCGGTCGCCATGGTACCGATAGCACTAGAATATGAAGCGTCGGATATTGCACCCTGTCCAATAGCAAAAGACCCTTCTTTTAAGGCCTTAGCCTTCTGTCCGACAGCCATACCTTGACCAGATGCAGAAGAACCGCTACCTATAGCCATCGCTCCAGTACCAGCAGACGCAGCAATACCTACCGCAAAAGCATCAGCAGCTGAAACAGGAAAAGCCCAGCCAGTACTAACAGAATTCTTCCCTGTTGCAGTGTTGGTTAATACATCACCTTCAAATGGTAATCTTTCTGCAGGGATTTTACCATCTATACCAAGCAGCTTATAATTGTTTTCTTCATCAAATCCAACACTTAACGTATTCGCCTCGCTATTTGTTCCAGCCCCCAACTGTATGGCATGTTCTGCATCAGCTGAAGCAAAACTACCAATGGCGATAGAACTTAGACCACTCGCAGAACTTTCTGCCCCGATAACGACAGCCTGACCAGATGCAGAACTCTGGGTACCAACACTAACGCCATCGGATAAAGCACTAGATGCAGAACCCAAGGAAATTCCTCCATTTTGCGCCGAGGCTAAATCCCCAATAGCTATTGCATTACTAGTTGTAACAGGATCTGCCCCACCAGTACTAACCGACCCAGAACCAGTTGCGGTGTTGGTTAAAACCTCTCCTTCTAATTTATCTTGTTTTGCGTCCAATGCAGTGGCAACGGCTTTTTCTGACGGATATGCCGTATCTGTTGCGGTACCATCGGTTCTAATTGTTTTTACCTTATTTTTGGTTTCTTCCGCCGTTATACCCTTGGTCGCAGTTACAGTATTCCCTTCGGCAGATATAGAAGTTACCACGTTCGCCGTCTCATCATTAGCCACTGTGTTTGCATGAACCTCAGATATTTTTGTTCCTACCTGCTGATCAACATACCCACTGGATGCAATGGCTGCATAAGCAGACTCAACCGCAAACAATGATATTATAGAAATCGTTAAAATACCCTTTGATTTTATCATAGCTATATCTACCTAAAATATTCTTAACAACAAATCTTTATATTCTTGCCTAACGTGTGCGATGCTTTAACAACACCGCACACAATTTTAAAAGACCTTATTCAGCCGTCCCTCTTGCGATAACTTCCCACGTATATGCAGAGTTATTATAAGTCAAAACGCACTTGTTTGTAGGCTCAGAACATTCCCCATCTGGTGCAGGTATCGCCGCATCAGCAGTTTCCTGGGCAGCTTCTGCCGCACTTTGTGCTGCCTGAGCTTTAGAATCTGCTGCAGACGCTGCAGATTGTGCAGCCTCCGCTTCACCAGCAACTTCTTTAATTGCTGTAACAACTGTTGTAGCTGTTGTTCCCATATTGACAGCACTTACAGTACCGACCTGAGAATCATAAGTGGTTTTATCCAACTTACTTGTCTTTAAACCATCAACGTCTGTTTGCAAGCCTGCAACGGTTTCAGAAGTAGCCATGTTTTCCAATTGTCCCTGAATACCCTCGATGTCAGTTTCAGCAGTACCAACACGAACTTCCAAAGCATCTACATCACCCTGTGCGGCTTCTGCTGCTGCCTGTGCTGTGCCTGCTGCACTTTGTGCCGCAGTTGCCGCTGTCTGAGCCGCTGACGCTTCGCTAGCAACCTCATTAATAGCCTCTACTGTATTTTTCTTTGCGTCTGTCGTCAACGTTGTCAATGTACCAATATTTGTCAACGCCTGTTGTGCGTTAGTACTAGCCGTGTTAGCAACACCTTCTGTAGATTTTGCGGCATAGTTTGTATTGGCATCTTCTGTAGTTACATAATTTTCCAATGCGCTAGCATCCGCTTTTGTACCTAATTCTGTTTTTGTTGCATATGTAGTTGTTATAACATTACCAGCCGCATCAGCTGTTGCCTTTGCAGCCGTACCCGTAGTATCTAACTTACCCGCCAAACCGGAAGTCAAGGCTTCTGTTGTTGCATACTTACCCAATTCTGTTTTATCAGCTTTATTTCCAAGTGCGGTTGTAACCGTTCCAACTTTTTCATCTACATATCCCTGCGACGCGATATTCGCGTTCGCGGCACCGACAGTTACGACTGTCAACAATGATGCAAATATACTTGCTGTTAGTTTTTTCATTTTTTCCCTTCCTTTATTTTATTTTTATCAAATTTCAAATTTTAAATCAACTACTCAATTGGTGCTGTAACATTAACCCATGCGTATGTGCCATCTGGTGTTACACTCAATACGCACAACCCAGATTCCGAAACGCAATCTTCAGGTGGTTGTGGCACAGCCAATTCTACGATTTTACTGTCTGTGTCACCCTTAGTATAAACATCATCTGCATTTGCTTTACCTGCGATTGTTTCTTGAACATCGGTACTTAATTTAGCCTCTGTCACGGCACCATCTGCAATCTTGTCTGTGGTAACCGCACCGTCTGCAATTTTTGCCTCTGTTATCGCACCGTTTTGCAACTTAGAACCAGCTAATGTTCCGTCCTCAATCAAACCAGGGTTAACAGGTAGTTCACTTAAATCTGAAATTTCCGAAGAAACCCATGTTGTAATCGCCCCGACCGTTGGATACAACGTATCAGAAGCTTTATTGCCAGCATTGATTATTTTTGCCTTATTAGATGTATCTTCTTTGCCCCCCAATCCAGACGTCAATGCCGTTGTCGTTGCATAATTCGCCAATGCTGTTTCGTCGGCCTTGGCATCCAACAGACCATCTGTTTCGGTCTTGGTATACGCATCGGTTATGCCATATCCGGCCAATGTGGTTGCCTTGTTCGCTTTGCCGTCAACGGTTGTTTCCAACGCATCGACCGCATTTTTGACATCGGTAACATCTTTGACCAAACCAGATTCAGCATTACCAATTTGCTGCGTAACATTGGTGACATTTTGTTCAATTTCTTCCAACGCGGACGCATCGGCCTTGCCCGCCAAAGCCGTGGTCAAACCAGTAACCTTGTCCTGGCCGATTGTCGCGGCGGATGTAATATTACCGGACGCATCAGTTGTCACGATATGATTTTCGTGACCGACACCCATTGCAATGTCCTGCTTGCCAGAAATATCGGCAATTTGTCCCGCCAATGTTCCATCCAATTTATCGGATGTCACGGCACCATCGGCAATATCATCAGTACCAACCGCACCGTCTGCAATTTCTGTTGTGCCAACTGCACTTGGCGCTATCTTATCGGATGTAACCGCATCATCAGCAATTTTATCCGTCGTAATTGCGCCATCTTGGATCTTATCTGTATTAATTTCTATCCCGTCGGCAACTTTTTCATTAACCCAATCTACAACTGCTTTTGCAGAAGGATATTTATCAGTACTTGTTCCATCTGTATTCAAGTTTTGTGATTTATTAGCCAAGGCTTCATACGTAGTTGCAGCAGCAGAAGAGTCCAGTTTACCACCAACAGCTGTTTTTAAATCAGTAACATCTTTTACTAGCCCTGCCCCTTTATTACCAACAGTTGTCTCCAAAGCCCCAACGGAACTTTGTAATTGTCCGACCGCCTCGGTATTATCAGAAACTTGCTTAGCCAAACCAGTTTCAGCATTATTGATGGTATCACCCAAATTTGTGACATTTTGCTGTATCTGATTAACGGTCTCTGTTTTTGCATAATTTTCTTCAACAGTCTGCAAAACACTTTCTTTCTGATTATCAACGTAAGTCTTACTAGCTATTTGAGTAGTCGCAGCACTTGCACTGGCACCAAATAAGATCGCCGCCATAAAACCAGAAAATGCAATGTTCGTTTTCTTCATTTTCTTCTTCCTTTTTAAATAATTTCATACCAGACCTTGGCACCAGAACTATCAGTACCCAAAAGCTTGTCAGGCCCCGCACCAGACGTAGTAACTGCGTTATCTAGCGTTTCTTGTACATCTGATGATAATTTAGACTTCGTTACCGCACCATCGTCTATCTCTGCTGAATTAACGGTGTCCTTGTAAGCTAATGCTTTCAAAGAACTTGCATCCGCCTTTCCAGCTATAGTTTCTTGAACTTCCGTACTTAATTTTTCTTCAGTTACTGCACCATCAGCAATCTTATCTGTAGTAACAGCACCATCTTGAATCTTTACCGTACTTACAGAATCTGCAGATAATTTCTCCTCTGTAATAGCACCAGTTCCAATATTATCTGGATTTACTGGCAAACCTTCCGTAGACAGTTCACTAATTCTTTGCTCTGTCCACTCAGTTACTGCACCAACAGATGGGAATGACGTAGAAGAAGCTTTATTTCCATCGTTTATTGCAACAACTTTATTCGCAGAATCTTCAGGCACATAGTTTAATTTATCTTGCTTCCCAGCTAATGCAGTGTTGGCAGAATCAGCCGCACTTTTTGCAGCATCAGCCGTAGTCTGAGCATTCTCTGCAGCGGTCTTTGCCTGACTAGCCGTTGATTGAGCAGCCTCTGCTGTAGATTGTGCAACACCAGCAGCAGCAACAGCATTATTAACGCCAGTCTGCAACTGCTGAACTGTTGAAGCATCTGCCTTCCCAGCCAATTGCTCGGTCGTGGCATAATTAGCCAATTCTGTCTTATCAGCCTTTGTACCCAACTGCTCTGTGGTTGCATAGTTAGCTAATTCTGATTTATCCGCCTTTGCATTAAGCTGATCTGAGGTCGCATAATTCGCTAGTTCAGATTTATCTGCTTTTGCGTCCAACTGCTCGGTCGTGGCATAATTAGCCAATTCCGCCTTATCAGCTTTCGCATCTAAATCCGTCTTAAACGCTTTCGTCTCTAATTCTCTATAAACAGCGGCAGAAGAAGGATACTTAGTTTCATCATCTACAACTGTCTGTGTCTTATTAGAAACATCTTCCTTGCCTGTTAAAGCCTCGCCCATGTCACCGGCAACAACATTTGCGACCTTATCGTCAACCTCTGATATAGTATAATAGTTTTCTAACTTCGTATCGACAGACTCATTAGTAGCATACGCTCCTAACTCAGACTTATCTGCTTTTCCTGCCAACTCATCTTTAGTCGCAAGATCGGATAATTCTTCACGATCAGCCTTGTTCGCTAAAGCAGAAGTTACCGCAGACGTAGATGGATAATCCGTGTCACTATTAGTCAACGTCGTTTTCTTATTAGCAACATCCTCTTTGGCAGCCAATTCTGTCTTATCAGCTTTGGTACTTAAACCACTAATAGCATTCGCCGCCCCCAATGCAGCCTCATTTGCCACATCACGAACGGATTCAACTTCAGTCTCCAATGCGGACACAGCAGAAGAATCAGCCTTTTGTGCAACAGAAGCCCCCAAATCATTAACATCTTTTACAAGACCAGAAGTCTCGTCACCAACGGTTGTTTTTAAATTGGCAACATCCTGCCGAAACTGTGCAATATCGTCACTTGTCGCAATACCACTAGTAGCCGCCTCAATAGCACCATATACGGCAGCCGCAGATGGATATTGATCTTGTGTTGACGCACTTGTTACCTGCTGAGTTTTGTTCGCTATATTTTCTTTACCCGCCAATAAAGCATCTACTTCTGTATCTTTGTACGCATCCCTTATGCCATAACCCGCTAAAGTAGTTGCCTTATCTGCCTTTGTATTCAATTGCTCTGTTGTGGCCAAACCAGCCAAATCAGCCCCCGTAACCAAATCAGCATTTTTTATTTCATCAGCTACAGCTGTTTTTACCACTGCATTAACCGCATCATTTATCGCAGTCTGCAACTCATCTTCAACAGCATTAACAACTTCATCTACAGAAACCGATTCGCCAGGATCCCCCTTAGGGCCTTTTAATTCATCTAAGGACACAATATTATTCCACTGCGCATCACCTTCATAACGCCACTGAATGTACGCCCCATCAGAACCTATTTCAACAGGACGAGTTGACGGCAACTTTTCACTTATAGCTTCCGCCAAATTATCCGTATTAATGAAAATTTCTTTACTTGACTGATCTATCTCAACCAAATCATCACGAGAAGTCAAAAGATCTTGTTTATCTAACAACTGATCAGAAAAACTGTCATCTGCGTCACGCAAACTTTCAACATCGCGCTGCAATTGATCAACTTCTTGACGCAAACCAGCAGCAACATCAGGATCAATACCACCAGAAGAACCACCCGTACTCGGCGTCTGAGGCCGCAAAGAGCTTCCGCCACTAACCGACGTGGTACCACCTAAATACTGTCCAATAGACAAACGCGGTGTTGTCGCAACACGACCGCTTGTAGTCGTACCCGCCTCAACTTTTGTACTCGTTCCTGTAACCCCTGAAGACGGAGTAACCCTCACAGAACCACCACGGACAGAAGAAGTTGAACCAGAAGAACTAGTATTGGCTGCAGCCGCACTGGAAGCACTTGAATACGTGCCCGTTCCCCCAAGCGAGCGTACAGACGAAGCTGCATACGCACCAGAAACAGCGGTACACAAGACACAAATTATCGCCAACTTCGAAATTTTTAACTCGTTTTTCATCAATTCTCTCTACTATGCTTATGATACCACAATCATGCGAATCGGGTCAATAGTTTTATACGTTAAAATTCATATCTAATACCAAGTGATATAGAATTATCTAAAATAAAGTCTATATCATTTTGAAACCAATGCTTTTCATCCCCAACATAAATATCTATATTCTGATCAACACCTGTCATTCCAGATAAACGATAACGAACGTCTAAAACAAGATTATCGTCCAGCTCATAAGAATAACCAAGCATTACGGCCGCCATAGGTGAAAAACCATATTCCTTACGACTATCACCATTAGAATAAATTGTATCTATTGTAGTAATAGGCATTGCTGCACCGACACCGGCACCTACATAAAAACCATTTATAAAATCATAATAGCCATTCAGCATCAAATACGGTATCTGCAAAGAAAATTCAGAACGCGCATCCTTATCTTCAAAATAACCCATATATCCTGCTTCTAATTCAGCACGCCAGAAATATGCAAATGTTTTTCCACCAAAAATACTTCCACCAATAACAGGCTCAAAAGAATATTTATCGCGGCTAAATTCATCTGGTGCATTTAAGCCATCATCTACACTGTACTTATTTTCCCAATTTAAGAAATTTAAATCTGCACGTGCACCAATATACCAGCCAGACTTTGCCTTATCCGTGTAATCATATGTAACCCGATACCCGCCATTTGCATCACGAGTTAAATAACTTGGTGCTGCATTAGCTGAAGCCATACCAACCCCAAGCAATACAAATAAAGACAATACTTTTCTCATCATAACTACCTTCCTTTTTTGATAGAAGTATATCACAAAACGATGACAATTAAAAAGCATAAAAACACTTATTGACAACTTTTTATAAAATTTGCTAACTTTCATTGCGTAAGTATTACTCAAAAGGAATTGTTATGAGAAAAGTTTTATTATTTGGTATGGCTTCTATTCTTGCTGCATGCAGTGGTGTGCCGAATAACATAAATGATGATAAAGTCTTCTTCGCATTTGATTCTGCGGAAATATCTGATGACACACGTGACAGCCTTGAATCTCAGGCTCTGTACATGAAGACTCATCCAAGTCAGACCATAATTATGGAAGGCCATTGTGATGAACGTGGTTCTACCGAGTACAATTTAGCGCTCGGTGCATTACGTGCAGGAAACGCAGCCCAGGTTTTAATATCAGAAGATATAGAACCAGAAAGAATTAAAACGATTTCTTATGGAAAAGAGAAACCACAATATTTTGGTACTGGCGAAGAAGTTTGGGCAAAGAACAGAAACACAACGACGAAAGTTGTTGAAGAATGATAAAGACGCGCACAGTGCGCGTTTTTATTTTTTTGCAGGCTTGACCATTTAGTCTTTTTTTACTAACATTTCTATCATGGAAGATAATACGGCAATATCTTTTGCGAATGTTGGTGCGCGCTACGATAACGCACGCGAAGTTTTATCAGACGTTTCTTTCAATATAAGCGCTGGATCGTTCTACTTTTTATCTGGTGCGTCTGGTGCTGGTAAGACCACATTATTAAGGCTGATATATCAACTACATAAACCTTCCCGCGGTCAGATAAAGTTATTTGGTCAAGTAACAAACGACATGACCAGGGACGAAGTCGCAAAATTGCGCCATAAAATGGCTATTGTATTTCAAGAATATTCTTTGCTATCACATATGTCCGTCTTTGACAATATTGCATTGCCATTAAGAGTAAGGGGCATACCAGAAGCAAAAATCAAAAAACTTGTATTAAAAGTGCTTGAATGGGTTGGACTTGCAAAATACGCAGATGCAAATCCAAAGACTCTATCTGGGGGCCAACAGCAACGTGTATCTGTTGCGCGTGCCATTATCATTCAACCGGCAATACTACTTGCTGACGAACCGACTGGTAACCTAGACGATGAAAATGCATCACGATTAATGGAACTATTCGTGCAAATGAATAAAACATTTGGCACAACAATTATTCTTGCGACGCACAGTACGAAACTGATGGAAACTTATAAGTTCCCTGTAATTCATGTCGAAAATCACAAGGTAAGTTTTGTTGGCTCAAAGGCCGCTACACCACAAGACAATCAAGCTTCAAAGAAAATATGGAAGGGTCCAAAGCCACAAAATTATTTTTCAGAATTATCAAAACAATTTGACGATATTGGGAATGCATAAATGACAAAAAAACCGATAGTTTTTTCACTGGTTCAGGAACAGTCTATTTTTATGACAGCCATCATGTCGTTACTTACTTTTTTGGCTGTTCTTGCGTTCGGAATAGCACTATCAATTGGAACTGGTGTAATGCGCTGGAACACACAATGGGATTTATTTGCGACGGTTCAAGTAATGAATTCTGATGAAGTGTCTGCTGTTAAAAAAATTATCGACACAAATGAAGAGAAAATAATAGTAGTTAACGAAATAACGACCGATCAAATGAAAGACTTGTTGGGGCCATGGATTTCCGGCGGTGGGGCACTGGAAAACTATCTGCCGAAAATGTATGAACTGCAATTTAAAACAAAAGAAGACTTAAAGAACGTTCAAAAACAAATTTCAGACCACGCAAGATTTTTAACCCATTCAGAAGCTTTAAAAAGCTCGACCTCTGCCGGCTGGAAAATGATTTTAATATCAACGTTTGTGTTATTATTAACACTGGGTGCAATTGGAATTTGTATTTCTTATATTGCTAGGAATACGGCGTTATTACATAAGAGAGAATTAGAGATATTAAACCAAATAGGTGCAACAGATGCATATGTTGCCCACCAAATGCAGATAATAATTGCAAAAATTTGTACACTAGCTGGTCTAATAGGATTTTTAGTCGCGGCACCGTTCCTACTTTTAATTATAAGTGCCGCACATAGTGCCAGGGTTGGATTAATGGCCATGCTTTCTATTTCTGGCTGGGGCTGGTTAGTTCTTATGTTATTACCTGTTGTAATAGTAATTTTTGCCATATGGATGACTAAGCGCACGACAATAAATATCTTGAAGAATAATTAATGAGACTTCTTACCCCATCTTTGTTAATAGTCACTTGTTTCGTGATAGGTGGAATGGTGTTTAAATCCATGGCACCACGCAGATGTGCAACTATTTTACCAGACGACACAATATTTGTACTGACGGGTGATATGCGAAGAATTCCATTTGCAATGCGTCAATTAAGGAAATACCCAGGCGTTGATTTATATATAATAGGTGCAGGCGCGAATGGCTCTTTTGAAATGGCCAGACGTGTTACAATAGAATCAGATTCAAAATCAACCTATCAAAATGCGCTAGCTATAAAAGAAATTTCTGAACGTGCTGGTCTGGACCGATTAGTAATAATCACAACAGAAGACCATATGAATCGTGCAAAATATCTGATTGAAAAAGAATTGCCACATTCAGAAATTGTCGCCTGCCCTGTACCTCTTACGGATATGCCAGTTACAAAAAGACTTGAACGCTGGCTAATAGAGTATATAAAATACATAGTCACACTTTTCGGAATAAAAGAAGGATAAAGTAAAGGAAGAAAAATGTTCAGAACAATTATGTTTAAAATCATATTAGGATTATATTTTATAGTATGGTCACCTGTACTATTAATAGGCCTTATATCATATAGACTAAATAGATTTTTGGTGCTGACTTGTGCTGGTGGGGTACTGGTACTTGCGCGTCTTATAGCGGGCATAAAATATGAAATTCATTATCCGCCGGTTGAAGAAAACGGTGTTCCTGTAACACCGAACGAAAACATACGGTTTGACGGCAAAGCTATAATTGCCGCAAAGCACATGTCTATTCTAGAGATAGCAATTTTATCGAACTATGTACCTAACTCGTTTTTTATAATAAAGCGCGAATTGTTATGGATACCTATTTATGGTTGGGCATTCTGGAGGATGGGCCTGCAACCTGTAAATAGAGCACGCGGTGCAACGAACATGAAAAAGCTGACCCACGCCGTTGCAAAAAAAATAATGGATGGCCAGGTATTAATAATTTTCCCAGAGGGCACAAGAGTTAAACCTGGACAAAAAGTAAAATTAAAGCGCGGTCTGCTATTTTTGGCCCACGAATTAAAGCTTCCTATTCTGCCAGTTGGAACAGATGCAGGCAAATATTGGCCTAAGCATGGAATGATGCACAGTGGCACAGCAAACGTATGGTTTGAACCTATGTTGCCATGTAACGCATCCCTGGAAGAAATAAGCGAAGCGATAAATAGACATAGTGCATAAAATAATAAAAAATCCCAATCTAGGGATTTTTTATTTATTCCCGCACCACGTTGCTCGACGTCCACCGTCATAGGGCCTGCCAAGCTTCTCTTTTATTAAAATTTCTGCAAGATCTTTTCCATCTGATGTTTTTACGCGCGCATCAATACGTCCAAGATATTTATCATCTTTTATTTCAGATAACTCTACCACACTACCAACAGGTAAAAGCTGCGCTGTTCTATTTTTAGCCAACAACGCTGTGTCTTTTTCATATTGACACAATCCATTAATTTCCGGCGTATCAACCCCCAGTACTCTGACACGAACAGTTATTTGTGTATCGTCTTCCAACAAAACTTTTGCAGCAAACGTATCGCCATCTAAAACCCTATCAACGACTGCCCTAACCGCAAAAGCTGGACTAAAGGCAAACACGCATAGAAACAAACAATATAAAAATTTATGCATTATGGTAATTTTGGAGACCATGTTGGTTCTACCCCATTGACACCATCTGGCAATTCTATTTCGTAAATATTTTGTCCAGTTATGTCGACACTACGAATATGACTCATTCGTTCGATACCATCTATTGCTTTTTCTGTTTCGTAGTAAACCAAACGTCTTGAACCTGGGGCCCAAGAAGGCGCCTCCATATACCAACCTCCCGCAAGAATTTTTTCATTACGTCCACGTGGATCCATAATACCTATATAAAACGTATCATCCGCCATTTTAGTAAAGGCAATAAACTTTCCATCTGGCGACCATGCAGGCGTTGCATACCGCCCTGCTCCATAAGTTATACGCTCTACCGCACCAGTTTCTAAATCCAAAACATAAATTTGCTGTTTTCCACTTCGATCTGAGTTAAAGGCCATTTTCTTACCGTCCGGCGAATACGATGGACTTGTATTCAACGAATTACCAAACGTCAATTGTTTTAATGACTTAGACTCAATATCATATTCATAGATGTGCGTTATGCCATTCTTAACCAAAGATAAGGCTATCTTTTTCCCGTCAGGCGAAAAACGAGGTGCAAAATTCATTCCGCCAAATTGTCCCAACCTGCGCTGCTCACCCGTCTCTAAATCCAATGTCCAAACCATAGGATCTTCATCACGGAATGATAAGAAAACTATCGTTTGCATATTGGGCGAAAAATGCGGTGACATAACGAATGTATTTTTGTCCGACAAATAGCGCAATCCATAACCATCTTGGTCCATTATAGCCATTTGTTTTGTTCTGTCATGTACGGGCCCCGTCTCAGCAATAAATACTATCTGCGTATCAAAATACCCCACCTCGCCTGTCAAACGCTCATAAATGGCATCGGCCATTATATGCGCCAGACGTCGTGCCGACTTTTTAGAGGCAACTAAACTTTGTGCTTCTATTTGTTCTTTTGCGTTAACATCCCAAACAAAAAATTCTAAGTTATAACGCCCACCAGATTCCGCTGATAATTTCGCCTGAACCAATACCTGAGCCTTAACCGCCGCCCAAAGACTAAAATCTGGCAGCTGTCCCAGCTCTACAAATTCTGGTAACGCATCCCTGGATACAATTCTAAACAAACCAGTAGACTTTAAATCAGCATCAACAACATCCCTTATCATCTCAGCATCTTTAGTCGAAACATTACCAACCGTTTCTATCTTTTGCACAGCCACAGAAATCGGTTCTACAGCCCCTGCTACTATATCTACTTTTAATTCAGCCCGCGCAGGCAATACAAATATAAGTCCTAAAAACAACAGCGCAAAAAACCTTTTAATCATATTTAGTTCCTTTCCAACAATAACATCATTTGATTTTATACGAGTTAGCTTAAAAAAGCAAGAAAACGCAAAGCAAATAACTTCCAAAACACATCAAAATCGCGTTTCAATTGCGCGCAACACAACTTAATACACAAAAGCCATTACAGCAGTAATTACAACCGTATTGATAGCCGCAATTACAAATGTATTGACAATTGTCAATACGATGATATAGTCAGTTGTAAGTACGGCAGTATTGCCGCCTGTATAGGAGTTAGTGTATGCCAAATGTAATGCAGCAATTGTTCATTATGAACATCGAAGCTTTGTTGAAAGAGTACGCCGCATATCGCGCCTTTAACAAATCAGACAGCGTAATCAATATGAGAATTCCGCATCAAATATTAGAGCGAATAAAAAAGATGGCAGAACAGCAACACGTCCCCTATCAGCTACTAATATCATCTGTTCTTTATTCACTTGTAAGCGCAGAAGAACAACAGTAATAAAAAAGAGATAACAAATGGCAAACAATAAACTGGAACGCACATTTGACTTTCTACAAAAGCACGTTCACTATACCGACGAAGATTATGTTAATCATCCAGAGTTTAAAAAAAATGCTGATTTTAAAATCAAGCATACTGAATATTGGTTATTTTCCGATTTATACAACCTGTTTGGTCCACAATACGTCGGCACACACGAAAGAATTATAGAGACAACTGGTGCTCAGATAAACTTTCCTCATTACATAAAGCTACCAAAAACAAGTTTATTGGGCACCCCAAAAGCCCCCTCTTTTCATGTATTTTTTTCTGACCATGTTATGTCAATAATTAATAACTATCATATAAAAGAACAACCCGAACAAAGGATAGACATGGTTGCCGCCCCAGACGCAAGACTTAGTCGTTATGCGTGTTGGCGTCTACTAAAACAATGGCCAAATATGATTTTTGCGCAACTATACTTTTTAATGCCAGACGCAACATTTAAAAATATTTATGATACGTCTTATAAATTTTCTAGATTATATCAGCGTCAAGAATTAACAAACGCAGAAAAAATAGTCAATGGCATTGCACACAGCCATGGCGCAAGTTTACACAAGTTTAATCAAGACATGCACAAAATATTCTTCGATTTAAAAAATCTTGGGGAATTCAAAACAAATTACGACATAAAAGGCACAGTATTTGATTATATGGGTTCGCAATCTTTAATGGCACGTCAACAGGCGTTAAATAATGCTATAAAAAGATATGACTACTCTAACACAAAAACATTTCCCGTATTTATGGATATAATAACAAAAGAATTAATCCTTGCGCGTCAGAACATGATAAAGCGCACTGGTCGCGCACCAGAAAACGATTTATCAGATCGAACAATATCTCAAATACTTGGCGAACTAAAAAAAATGGAAAGATATTTTATAAACGGATATGCTTATCAAAGTTTAAAATAAACAATAAAAAAGCGACCATTTCGGTCGCTTTTTTATTTACCACTGCCGAATAAGGTCTTCACACCCCATCAGGTCCAAACCTGTATTAGAAAACATAAAGAATTGTAACACTACACCGATACCAAACAAAAGCACAAAACCAACTAACATACCAGTGCCTTTAGTTTTCAAATCTTCCAATTTCATATCAGCAGGTTTACTAATATACCCCCACGCCCATCCAGCAATTATAAACGCCGCACCAACAAATGCCAACGTACGCAAAATCTTAAACACCCCGTACATCTGCTTTATCAAACCACAAATCCCACTAGTATCCAAGCCACCACCAGCTGCATTTGCCGCCAGCGCAGCAGACGCACCTGCAAAGACAATCAATCCTGCAAAACCCAGTTTCTTTAATGTATTTTTCATGTAAAACCCCTTTCCTTTTCTGTTAATTTTATCACAAAAAGAACCTGCTTTCAAGCAACAACAGCATATAAAAAAACGCCGTCCAAAAACAGACAGCGTTTTTTTATTTTCACCATGGAATAACTTACATAGCAGGAACAATTATATATCTGCGCTTCAAAACAGGCTGAGATTTCGCACAAGAATTACAAGAAACCTTTTCTACCTGTGCACATGCATTACAAGAAACTTCTTGTGCAGCAGGAACTAATATCTGACGATCATGACGTGGTTCCTGACCAAAATTATCCATCGCATACAAATCTTCACAACGTGTATTACGATACACTATCTTCTTGCCATTATCTAGCTTTCTAATATCACCAGAAAAATTGCGTCCGTACTCACCCGCGTAATATATGCAGTCTTGACCATCTTGAGTATATCTTACGCCACCTTTGTAATAATCATAATAAACACCACAACCAGCCAAAGCAGTTAATGCGATAACAGAAACCAAAGTCTTTTTCATAATTTCGTCCTTAACTTTAAAATCCGCATTCTCTGCAAAGCTCCCCGATTCGTAAGATAATTGTTGCACAAAAAAATACGTTGTCAAGAAAACTGTTTTTTACTGATTGATTTAGGACGAATTCAAGACGGGTTATAAGAAATATTACCAATTCCTGTTGGCAAATAGAAACACCCGTTTTTATCACAGAACTTCGTGCCACTTTGTCCACTAGGCATATAACAATCTTCTATAGAAGACTTAGCTTCTGCACTTGTTGTACCAACCGGACAAGAGTTTTGTTCCGTTTTGCTACAGTAATACCCAGCTGGGCACTCATCTCCTACAACTGCCACGCTAATACTGGTAACATTCCTGACAAATGGTATATACTTCCCCGCAGCGAATTCCTTGACCCCATCCAAACAAAACGACAAATCACCCCACTGATTATTACCAAGCTCACCTTTACGACAGTCATGTGATTTAAAAACATATCCTGTTGCAATCATTTCTCCTGCCTTCCCCTCTAAGTAACCTATATCTAAAAACGCACACTCATTAGGTTTGTCTGATCCCGAATCATTGGGTGGGGTTGATTTCGAATCATCAAGTTTACAACGTGTTGTATACTTATTTACTTCACCCAAAGGACCAGATGTAGTAGTCTGATAATAAGTTACATCTATTTCCCCATTTTCCCAACACGCATATAGTTCTGTATCCTTATTAAAAATATTAAGAGTACGATTCGTACTATTATTATCATTATCATACTCAACCCAGCCATCCTTATTAATAACGATATCAGTACAACTATCATCAGTCGAATACCCGAGTAATTTCTTAAAAGGATAATATGACGGGTGTCTTAATTGTTCTGCCAAATAATCCTCCCACTTTGTTGCATCTTCTGTGCTAGCAAATCCAGTATCACACTTTGCGTATACAGTTTTATCGCTATATGTTATCTCGTGCCCAGGGTAATCAGCATTTAATGTTTCTAACTCTGTATTTTTTCTCAGCGTAATCTTATAAACAACACCTTCACACATAGTAGCAAAAGCATCCTGTGGCATTTCCTTGCCTTTCCCTTTCAATATGTTTGTCTTGCCTTTATAGCAATTGGATGGCTCTACAGAACTACACGCCACGCAACCAGAACTTCCTCCAGCAAAAAAGTATCCCTCAGGACAAGTGATAACCCATGGGCATTCGTCTGTCGTAAAACCTGTATACTTCTCCCCCAAAATAAAATCTACCTCATAATTTACATTTTCGTCATCCGTGGGAGCTGGGATAGAACACGGGACACAATATTTTTCCACTCGATTTCCCGCGCTATTGTCAACATAACCGCGTCCATAATAGCCCTCTGGACATTTTGTACAGCCCAAACCATCGCCTATCTCATAACACCCGTTTGGACAAACACCATTTACTTTATTGTCACAATTAGCCACCTGAGCAGCAAACAGTGTACTAGCATTAAAAAAAACAACAAAAAAACAAAATAAAGATCCAACCCTCATACAAAATTCCATATCTCTAAACACACTGATATTTTTACACGTTTTACAAAAACTGTCAACGTATTAAAAACCGGTGAAAAACACCGGTTTATTTTATCTATGTTTAGCCTTTGACTCAGGTGCTGTTCTATATTTATTTATAGTCCAACCTTTCGACACATACCAAAGGCTGTCCTCTGGAACTTTGGAAGCCTCGCCACGTCTAAAATCAAAATCCCCCCTGGCATGTATCTTATCAGAATATAAAAACAATGGCTCTAAACATCTTGTACGCAAATTTTGTATAGCTCCATAGACAAAATTACCCCAGCCCTCCTTTGGAACCACATATATTGCTTGCACATTAGGGTCGGAATCATAATATTTAACAAGATCACTTACACGAGTATTCCCATTTCCATCTATATGCATTAAAAGTGCTACTTCATCTTGATCAAATGTTATTTCAACCTCTCTGGTCAAAGTTATAGGTTCATCATCTTTATTACATCCCGCCATGAATAAAGATGCACCAGCCAAACCTAGTACAGGTAAAGCCTTTTTTATGTTGTACGGAAATATCTTTTTTAGTTTCATTTGTGTCTCCTATGAAATTTATC